>NZ_CP111051.1 GCF_026250525.1 Chondrinema litorale | reverse complement strand
CCTTTTGTGGACCGTACTTTTGAGGCATTCTGGATATTTACCTTTTCAATCATCCATCTGAAGAAAGATTCTATCGGCTGCCTTACACTTGAGACAGCCTTCCCGTAAAGAACCCTAAATGCTTCATTAAACTGTCTTTCCCACTCCGATTCCCCCTTCTTCCGCTTTTCAGGACAAAATAACGCTGCATATTGCTTTTCCAGCTGATTGCCTACATCTTCAGCTGCATAAGCCTTGTCGCCGAATACCCTACACCCCCATAGATTCCCCACTATCTGTCTCATGCTCGGTAAGTCATGCGTTGATGCTGGCGTCAGCTCCATCCATATAGGCAGCGGCAATGTACCAGCCTGACTCATACCCATCCAATGCAACTTTAGTCCATAATAATAGAGGCTTTTGGAAGAAGAGTAGGTTTTGTCTGCCAATTCTGTGGCTACTTTGCCCCGCTTCTTGCCCTTGCAGAGCATAATAGGCATCGAATCGAGCAAAAAGTCTCTGCAGCTGAGCTCTTTCCTTGGATGTAGCCTCTCGGAAAGCAGCCCCAGTAGCAGAGGCAGTGCATCTGCAAGTCGATTCAGCCTGGCATTGAAGGCTTGGTAGCTTGGCAAGTCGGGAAACCAGTCCAGCCAGTATTTCTGGATATAGGAATTCATCTGCTTTATCTGGAACCTCTGCTCTTCCAGTATGGCAAAAAAATAGCAGGTGAGTATCTCAATATCAGTAAAATCACCCTTATTCCCATTATTACTGAAACGTTGGCAATGCCAGCACAATTCCGTATTATAGCAGTCCTGAATGAAGCTGTAAAGCTTGATTAATTTTAGTTGAAGTTACATTCTACTAAAATCAGCTTTACGCTTCTTTTTTCAAATTTTACTCTTGATTCGCATTATATATTCAAATACATATTAATTGATAGAGTATTTAGAAGCATTGATATTAAAATTCTAGTAAACCCATATTTTTTAAATGTTTCATTATATTAAATGTCCAATTATAAACTATAACTAAAAAACAAATTTATGCTGGAAAAAATAAAAGCATTAAGAAAAGAAATACACCAAAACCCTGAGTTATCGGGTGAAGAATTTGAAACCGCAAAGCGTGTTCGCGCTTTTATTGAAGAAAATCACAATACAACAATTATTGATGCCTTAGGAGAAACAGGCATGGCTGTGATTTATGATTATCCCGAAGAAGGGCCGACAGTGGTAATTCGTTGTGAGCTCGATGCACTTCCGATAGATGAGCCAAACACCTTTAATTATAAGTCTGTTACAAAAGGAGTCTCACACAAATGTGGGCACGATGGCCACATGGCAATAGTAGCTGGCTTAGTGTTCTGGATTAAAGAACAAAATTTTAAGAAAGGAAAGATAGTGTTGCTATTCCAACCAGCAGAAGAAACAGGTACAGGTGCTCCCGGTATTTTAAATGATTCACGATTTGCAGATATTCAGCCAGATTACATTTTTGCATTACATAATATTCCCGGTGCGCCATTACATTCTGTAATTGTAGTAAGAAATGATTTTACCCCTTCAGTTCAAAGTTTTTCAGTTTGCTTAACAGGAGAAAAATCGCATTCAGCAGAACCAGAAAAAGGAAACAATCCAGCTATGGCAATAGCTGAGTTAATAAATGCATTTTCTGAGATTGCAGTAACTGATGTAAGTAAAGATAATTTTGCATTATTTACACCAGTATATTTAACAATGGGACAAAAGTCTTATGGTATCTCTGCTGGTTACGGAGAAGTTCATTATACTGTTAGAACAAAGACAGATGAAGAAATGAAGAAGTTAGAAACCAGTATAAATGCAACATTGGCAAAGGTAACAGAAAAATATGGCTTGGATTTAAAAACAGATTGGTTTGATTATTTTCCTAGTGTAGTAAATGACGATTACAGTAATGATGTAATTTTAAAAGCTGCCGAAAAAAGTCAATTACCTATCGACCTTAAGCCGCATCCTTTTAAATTCGGTGAAGATTTTGGCTGGTTTTCGAAGAAGTATAAAACAGCCATGTTTGGTTTGGGTGCTGGAGAGGGTACACCTCCATTACATAATAAAGATTATGATTTTCCAGAAGAACTTATTGAGTCAGGTATGGAAATGTTTCAAAATATCATCGCAGAAATATTAGACTAAATTGAACACTATATAATATATGTGTTGTCTGTCGAATATTTAAAGTTGTATTTCTAGTTGGGGAAGAAGTATATAGATTATCAAAAGGATGCGATTATGTGTGTTTGTCGACACAAAGCAAAAAAGTTATTTTTGTAGGATTAACTATTCACATTGATTATTCTTTCCCCACAAAACTATGACAGCAAAGAAAAACGACAGACAAAAACAAGCACAATTATTAAGAGTATTTAGAAAGGTGCATCGCTTAACTGGCGCTTTTTTATTTGTTTTTTTCTTTTTTGTCTCCATTTCAGGTTTGTTACTTGGATGGAAAAAACATACAGGTGGAGTGATTCTGCCCAAAACACAAAAAGGTACCTCAACAGATTTTAAAACTTGGTTACCGCTAGACACTTTAACATCATTGGCAGAAGCAGCATTAGTTGCAGAAGTGTCGCCAGAAGTTGGTCATAAGTTAGACCGAATAGATGTGAGACAAAGTAAAGGTATCTTAAAGTTTACCTTTAAAGATAACTTTTGGGAAGTTCAGTTAGATGGAGCAACCGGTGAAGTATTGAGTGTGGCATTGAGGCGTTCCGACTTTTTTGAGAATGTGCATGATGGTACTGTGTTAGATACATTCTTTGGGACTAATAATGGAGAATTAAAACTCATTTACTCAACCACTATGGGACTTGCTTTGTTGACATTTACAATTACTGGATTCTGGCTTTGGTATGGTCCTAAACAGATGAGAAAAAATAAAAAAAGAGTTGCAGTGAGTTAAACTAAAATCTTTTTGTAAATAATCTTTATACATGCTTCTGAATTTTCAGAAGCATTTTTTTTGTGTAAAAAGAAATTTAAGTATACAAAAAGTGATCAAATACAGCAACACAAAAAAAAATCACTTTCTTTACTTATAGAGTCAAATTAAACTACAAAGTATAAATGAGCAAAGTAAACGATAAATGGATCTTTTTTTTCTTATATCCATTAATTACTGTGTTGGTTGTACATACCGGAAATGATAATTCATTTCAAAAACTAATTACCATTCCCAGTTATTATTCTGATTTATTACTTGCCTTTCTTTGCACTTATGCTGTTGGTTTTTACTACAGGCGATTATATAGAAAAGTCTATCAAAAATTCGGATGGAATATTTCTTTTAGAAAAATCTGGCGCTATCAATTGTGTTGGGCTTTGCTCGTACCAATTTCAACAATTATTATAATTGAAATAATTTATCTGGTTTTTCTGCTAAATATTCCTCTAAGCCAAAGCTCTGTATTTTATCTAGAATTGCCTTTGGTAAGTTTGTTTTGCATACTCATCAATTTACTTTATTTGGCCCTCTACTTTAGAAAGCATAATCAAGAACTGCATCAGCAAATCACTCAAAAAGATAAAATTACTCTAGAGAAAGAAGAGAGTTTCAAAAATAACTTTGTGGTTAATAGTGGAATTAAAACAATTAATTTACCAGTAGAGGAGATAGCTTATTTTAAAGTGATAAACAAAACTACTGTTCTATTTACTAGAGATGGCGATCAGTATTTATTTGATAAAAATCTTGAAACATTAAAAGACATTGTAAATCCAAATCAGTTTTTTCAGCTCAATAGGCAAGTGATTGCAAATAGAGAAAGCATTATATCTTTTGAGCGTACTGACACTAGAAAATTGAAAGTTGATTTACAACCTCATACCAACGATCTCGTCTTTGTTTCGAAAGTAAAATCCACACAATTTTTAGATTGGCTTAATTGAAGCTGTCCGCTTTAGTTTCTGAATTGTCCGTTTAGGTATATAACGGCAAAATATTGAAGCCAAAGCCTCTTTTAGTACCGTAACATTTCCAGAAGAAGATTTTTTATAAAAGAATTTTACAATGCGAAATGTTATAGTAGTAGTACTATTAGTGTACTCCACAGGTTTGCTAGCTCAAACTAAATTACCCATTAAATTTTCCTTATTTAATGAATCGACCAGTATCCCTTTTACCGGATTGATAAATACACCTATACATCCGGGAATTCAGGTTGGAACAGAGTTCGAATGGAAAGAAACAAATAAGATAAGATTGTACCCCTCAGTAAATGTGGGTTATATGTTCCATAACAAACTGTTCCAAGGGATTTATGCCAACCTAGAATTAGGCTTTGATTATAAGTTTGATTTTGGGTTGAATATAAAAAGTAGCTTTGGAGTTGGCTATTTGCACACCTTTACTACCCAGCAAGAATATCGATTTGAAAATGGGGCATATGTTGCCAAAGCAGATAGAGGTAATGCACGTATTATGCCTTCTTTCTCTTTGGGAATGGGTTACCGCTTAAAACCGTCTGATTCAAAATCTACTGAAATATTTGTCATGTATCAGTCATGGTTAGAGTTTCCGTACTCACCGGGTTTTATTTCTCTTATGAGTCACAATAGTTTTCATATCGGTTCCAAATTTTATCCTTTCAAATAACATTTTTTCAAATGAGAGCGTCAATTTTATTAATGATAATTATGCTTTGTTTTTCTTGTGAAAAAGAAGAACAGTTTGGTATAAATTTTTACGACTGCGATGAACAAAGTAAAAGTAAAAATCATCCAGACAATGAGCGATTTCAAGAACTGATTGAAGAAATAGCAAGTTCTGGAGTACCCGGAATTATGATGACGATTAGGAACAGTAATGGTGTTTGGTCTGGAGCTACTGGTAAAGCTGATTTAGCAAATAATGTTGATTTGTTGCCATGTAATATTACAAGAGTTGGTAGTACAGTAAAAACCTTTACAGCAGTAACAATTATGCTTTTGCATGAAGAAGGAAAACTCGATTTGGATGATCAAATAAGTGAGTACTTACCAGCTTCTTATCTTGAAGGTCTTGAAAATACGGATAAGGCAACAGTTAGACAGTTGTTACAGCATTCTAGTGGCATCTATAATTATATAGTGAATCTACAGTTTCAAACAGCTTCACTAAATGATTTAACTAAAACATGGAAAAAAGAAGAGTTGTTGGCATATGCCAGAGGACAAAAAGCACTTTTTGCTCCTGGAACAGATGTACAATACTCCAATACAAACTATATTTTGTTGGGCGATATAATTGAGCAAGTTACTGGCAAAAAGTATTATGAAGTATTTGCCGAAAAGATATTTGTTCCCTATGAATTATATGCTACCGATTGCGCAGCCGAAAATCCTGTACCTGAAGGTATTGTGAGAGGTTATGTGGATTTCTATAGTAACTTGAATGTGATCAACTCTACCTACTATAGCGGTTGGGACTATTTTACTGCAGATGGTGGATTAATCTCTAACTCGGCAGATTTAAATACATTCTTAAATGAGTTATTTCATGGGAATATCCTTTCTCAAAATTCTTTAAAAGAAATGACGAACTGGATTGCACCTAATGAGCAAGATGAGGAGGAGTACGAAACTTTTTATGGTCTAGGCATCTTCAAAATCAATACTGCGTTTGGACCGGCATATATCCATAGTGGAGATGCAATTGGCTATTTTGCTTCTATGGTTTATTTCCCAGAAAAGGATATAACTATAAGTTGGGCTGTAAATGGCAATTATGGTTCGATTGATGAGTATGCTAGTTCAAAAACAGCTATGGACAAAATATTTCAAGCAGTTTTTGAAGAATAATAAATAATATCTTTTTAGATGTAAATGGGTTTGGCTTTTTTAAGTTAAACCTATTTTCATTTATAGTTGATCGTAAACCATCTATTAGCCAGTTTAATTAAAAATTGAGCAATAATTCAACTTTTATTACACAAAATCGTCTTTTCGGAATATAGTTTGCCTTACCTGAATGTTAGCTAAATTTTATATGGGTTTAGTCCAAATCAACTATCATAATAATGTTCAAATTAATTTATCATCTACTTTTAATATTATTTTTTATAAATCCTGTCTTCGCCCAAAAGAAAGCCGAAAAACAGATCATAGAATCTTTCGAAACTTACAAAAATGCCATCTTAAATAATGAACCAGATATAGCTGTAGAATTGATAGATGCCAACTCAATAGCATACTATGCTGATTTACTCTACAAGATTAAAACTGCAGATTCAGTAACTGTTGAAACCATGAAAACTGTTGACAAGTTATTATTATTTAGTTACAGACATAGGGTTCCAAAAGACGAATTACTTTCTCTCAATAGTGGTGAAGCACTTTTTAAGAAAGCCATACAAACTGGTATTTTAAGTAAGAGAACAGTTAAAGGAACAAGTTTGGGCATAATTGACGTAAAAGGTGACAAAGCAACCGCCGAATTTAAAGTTGGTGAAGATATATTACCTTTTAAATATCATTTTAATAAAGAAAAAAGGAAATGGAAAATAGATTTAACAGCACTTTCTGAACCAGATAATGAATCGGCAGACAAGCTTGTTGAAAATAGTGGAACTACCGCTAACAAATATTTTTTTCTAATACTGAAGATGATTACGGGAAGAAATCCCGGAAGTGAAATATGGGAGCCATTAGAATAATTTTTTAATACTTCATTTTTTAACCGAATACTATAAACAGCAAATGGAGAATTGCACAATATACAGCCATCATCTCAAATTCGATCAGGTAATTAAGATTGTAAAAAAATACCTACCCAAAGCCAAGCTAGAGGTAGAAGATGAGGGTATAGAAAAATCATTAGTCGCAACCGTGAAAGGTGGATTTTTCAGCAAAGCCAAAATTCTAAAAATTAACTATAGAGAAAGGGAAAATCCATCATACAAGTTAGATAAAGTTGAGTGTGACCTTACGCAGAATTTATCGGGAATGGTGAACTACATCAAATCATTGCCTGCAAAGAACCCGACAGTGAGGAACAAGTTTTTATATAAGGTAATGGCAGCAAATTGCGAAATGCCTTTTATGGCTGAACCCGGGTTTACCGAAGAGTTTAACCCAATTTTAACTGAGATTTTACAGGAGCTAGATGCTTTCATTTTTGCTCAACCAAATAGCTTTTTAAATAAATCTGACTCACAATATTTTGCAGATAAAGAATTGAATTTAATAGTGGATGCACAAGGCAATTGTTTGGTAAATGATATAGAAGTTTCTGTAGATGTAAAATATCACGACCAGCCAGCGAGCGATTATCTGCAAGATCAGATGAAGAGAAAGAAAAAGTCGGAAGAGTTGCTGTCTAGGTATGAGGTGAAAATTAATAAGAATTTACCTTGTGTGGAGTCTGAATCTGAAGTGAGGCTGCGAAGTAAAAGAGAAGTAATTGAAAGAGCCTATGCTTTAATGGTGGTTTCAGTTGTGGGAGAAGGGATTGACAAATCGAGATTACGAGAAATTGTTGAAGAAAAAGAAATAGTTGCGGTTTTTACACCCAATGAAGTAGAAACTTTAAATGCAGAAGAACTGTCTGAAAGGGATAGGATTTATGCATCATGGCGATACGAAAGTTTGTACACACTATTATGGGCACTCGGCAAAACTGGAAAACTAGTGTATCCTTCAGAAATGTGTAATGCAGATGCCGTGGTAAATGCTATTTATAAACCATCTAGATGTGAGTTTGAAAATACGGTTCAATTAAGAAGTAAAGCTGAAATTCTAGATGAATTGGATAAAACATACAGAATGCACTGGGCTTGTGTAGATGCCAGAATTAAAGGTGAAGAAGTGAGTGGTGGTTTAAATGCATCGGTAGTTTATGAGAGACATTATGCACTTAATTGGCTCACAAATTATATGGATCAGGAGTGGGACGATGTTTCTACTGATACTTGAGAAAATAAAAAGCTCCCAAAAGGGAGCTTCATTTTTACATCAATATTTTATTTACAGGTTGTGCTGGAACTGGTAGATTTGGTTCGTCTAACATATCACGCAAATCAATTTCTATGGTTTTGCTAAGTGCAGTAATAGGTATGTCGTTTGGTCCACCTTCAAATGGATTTTCGGTACTTTCTCCGATTTGTTCCAGAGAGGTAAAAACCCAGCCTACAATTACACTAAACGGAATAGTGAACCAAGCACCGTATTGACCTAATGAGTTAAACTCGTTTAACATACCTAAAGGCAGTATGTATATGAGCAATTGGATAAAGAAAAGGTTGATGCTTGCAAACTGCCTCGGGTATGGAAAATTTTTAATGCGTTCACTTTTGCCTTGGTGCTCATATAACTCTTTGAGCAAATTCTGCATTTCCACATAATGTAGGTTTTCGAGCTGCCTATCTTTGTTTAACTCTTTCAACCTTTTTGATTGATTGGCAATGAGTTGTGTAGCCTTATTTTGCTTACTTAAAATATACTTTTTTTCATCATCTGTTAAATAAGGTATAAGTTCGTCATCTAGCTTACTTTCCCATTCAGGTGTTTGATAAAGCCTTTTATATTCTCTATTATAACTTTTGCTTTTAATATTTTCCCATTCTTTAGATTCGCGAAGTTGAAACCGCAAAGCAGTGAGCCAAGCGAAATGTCTGTAAATCAATTCTTGATGTAAGCGTTTTTCACTTTCGGTAGTACTGCTGCGAATAAAATCTTTTACCATAATTCCCCAAGTTCTACTGCTATTTACAATGCCGCCCCAAATCATTCGGGCTTCCCACATGCGGTTATAAGTTTGAGTATTTTTAAAACCAGCTATAAAAGCAGCAGCAGTACCCACCAAAGCAACCGGCAACCAAGGAATAGAAATCCACTTCCAGCCAAGTACTTGATAAAGTAGGGTAGGTACCAACGCGATAATGAAAAGTTTATAGATGGAAGTGCGAGTCCATAGTAAAAATTCTTTAATGTTATATCTTCTACCCGAATGCATATTTTAATCTTTTGTTTTCAGAAGTGAATTTACACATCAAAATACCAATTAATACCACAGAATAAAAAGCTTAATTACTTCGCAAAGAAGATTATCTCAAATGTTAGGTGTAATCATTCAAAATCGGTTTTCTTTGCAGTATAAAATTTAAAATTAACATGAAACTATACTACATCTTATTACTGATAATAGCAGTATGGGCAAAATTATCAGTTAAGACATTTGCACAAACTAGCACTTCAGCTTCAGACACCACTTCTTCAACAGAACCAGAATTAACTCCAATTCACGAAATTCAAGGCAAGGGAGATAAAAGCTCTTTTGTAAGAAAGATAGTGAAGATTCGAGGAATTGTTACAGGTGACTTTCAAACTGGTGAACAACTTAAAGGCTTTTTTCTACAAGAAGAGACACCAGATAAAGACACACTAACTTCAGAAGGTATTTTTGTATTTGATGATGTTGCACCTAAAGTTGATGTGAAAAAGGGTGATAAAATAGAGCTAATAGGTAAAGTAGCAGAATACCGCGGTCTTACTGAAATTGGCGATGTTGTTAGTGTGAAAGTATTATCTTCTAACAATGCACTTCCTAAACCTATAGAGATAGATTTGCCATTTCCATCAGAAGATTACCTTGAGCAGTTTGAAGGTATGTTGGTTACTTTTCCACAAAAGTTGTTTGTTACCGATTTGTACAGATTAGGTAGAGCAGGAGAATTTCAACTTTCTGCAGGGTCGATTTTAGCCCAGCCAACTAATGTAGTTCCTCCGGGAATTGCAGCCAAAGAGTTACAAGAGTTAAATGATAGAAATAGAATTGTAATAGACGATAATACATTTAACCAGAATGTAGTTCCGATACCATATCCGGGAAATGGTTTAAGTGCAGATAACACTTTAAGAGGTGGATGTACCACAACAGGACTTACCGGAATATTGAATTATAGTTGGTCAGGATTTAAAGGTAGTCCAAGTGCTTATAGAGTGCATCCAACAGAACCTATAAAATTTGAGAGCGATAATGCTAGAACTGCAAAACCTGAAACAGTAGGTGGAGATATTAAGGTTGCGAGTTTTAATGTGCTAAATTATTTTAATGGTGATGGAAATGGTGACGGTTATCCAACACCAAGAGGCGCAGATACCGAAGAAGAATTTCAAAGACAAAGGGCTAAGATTATTAATGCCATTGCAGCAATTGATGCAGATGTAGTTGGCTTAATGGAAATTGAAAATGATGGTTATGGAGAGAAAAGTGCTATTCAAGATTTGGTAAACGGATTGAACGCTAAAATGGGAGAGGGGGCTTATACTTTTGTAAATGCAGGTGTTGAAAGCATTGGAACAGATGCCATTACCGTCGGAATGATTTACAAACCAGCAATTGTTGAGGAAGTTGGCGAAGTGGCAGTTTTAGATCAACCAGCAGAAACTTTTCAAGGTCTGGGAACTGGCAGACCACCTATGGCTCAAACATTTAAAGTAATTGCAAAAGGAAATTCAAGTAAAAGAGGAGAATTTACAGTAGTTGTCAATCACTTTAAATCTAAAGGTAGATCGGGCTTAGATGATAAAAACGATCCCAATTATGATAAAGGAGATGGCCAAGCATTTTGGAACCAAAGAAGAGTTGATGCAGCCAATGCGATTACCGAATGGCTACTCACTTATCCAACCGGAAATAATGATGAAGACATCTTATTAATAGGCGATTTAAATGCTTATGCTTTGGAAGATCCTGTTAAAGTTTTAGAAACTAACGGTTATACCAACTTGCTCAAAAATTTTTTAGGAGTTAATGCTTACTCATATTCTTATGCGGGGCAATGGGGTTATCTAGATCATGGCTTGTCAAGTGTAACACTCACTCCTCAGGTAACAGGAGCTACAGAATGGCATATCAACTCTGCTGAACCAGCCATTTTAGATTATAATATGGAGTACAAATCAGATTCGCAGATTAAATCTTTATATAATGAAGATCCTTACCGTGCATCAGATCACGATCCGGTAATTATAGGTTTAAAACTTAAAAAAGGATTTTTATTCTGGTAAATTAAAAGACATTGTTTTTATGCAAAACCAGTTATGAGATAGCAATATTTCTTAACTGGTTTTTTCTATTTAAGCGGTTTTATAGAAAAAATTGTAAATAAAATTCAATTGATAAGCAGCCTTTTAAAATGGTAAATGTCTTTTACATGAATTTTTATTTTAAAAAACATGTAACGTTTGTCATTTTTCGAAGTACCCTTTTCAAACGTACTGTGTTTGTCTGTTTCATCTTTCTGATATGCTTAAAAATTTTATACTCATCGCTTTTAGGAGTCTCATGAAAAAGAGATTCTATACTTTCATTAATATCTCAGGTCTTTCTGTAGGAATTGTATGTAGCATACTCATAATGTTATGGGTAGTAGATGAATTAGCCTATGATAAGTTTATCCCTAAATCTGATAGATTATATCAAGTTTGGGTAAATGCTGAGTTTGATGGCAAAATCAATTCTTGGCGATCTGTACCATTACCTACCTACGAAGCTATGAAAACGGCAGATCATCACATAACCAGTGCAGCTGTTACTGGTTGGGGCTTCGATCATTTACTTACTGTAGGTGAGACCAGAATTATGAAAAAGGCTTACTATGCCAGTGAAGAGTTTTTGGAAATGTTCGAATTTCCGCTGGTTTATGGAGATAAGAAAACCGTGATGGACGATCCTTCGTCCATCATCATTACAGAATCTACTGCCAAAGCTTTGTTTGGTTCAGAGAATCCGATTAATAAAATTATTAGAGTAGATGACAGTAATGATTTAAAAGTTACAGGAGTGTTGAAACATGTGCCTTCCAATTCGTCTTTTGAGTTTGATTTTTTACTTACTTGGAAACACAGAGCACAAATAAACGAATGGGTAGTAGACAACCAAGATAATTGGGGCAATTATTCATTTCAAATTTTTTTAGAGTTGGATGATCCACAAAACAAAGCAGCGGTAGAGGCCAGCGTAAAAGATATGCTAATAGAGCATGGCGAAGTTGATATGCACCCTCAGTATTTTCTTTATACAATGGAAAGATGGAGATTGTATTCCAACTTTGAAAATGGCAAAGAGAATGGAGGCATGATAGAATATGTGCAGCTTTTTACCATTATAGCTGTTTTTATTTTGGTAATTGCTTGTATCAATTTTATGAATTTAGCAACAGCCCGTTCAGAAAAAAGAGCCAAAGAAGTAGGTATACGCAAAAGTATGGGTTCGAAGCGAAGCCATTTAATTATGCAGTTTTTAGGTGAGTCTTTCGTGATAACTACACTAGCTTTTATCATTGCTATTTTAATTACATTGGCATTGTTACCATTCTATAATGACATGGTTGATAAACAGTTAGAAATAGATTTTTTATCAGCTAATTTTTGGATGTTGTCTTTGGGTATCATATTCTTTACTTCGATGCTGGCGGGCAGTTATCCAGCGTTTTATCTTTCATCATTTAAGCCTGTTACCACTCTAAAAGGCAAAATAGCCTTAGGTAAAAGCGCAGGTTTGTCGCGAAAGGCTTTGGTGGTATTACAGTTTGGCGTAGCCATTATTTTAATGACAGGTACAATCATTATTTACCAACAAGTAGAAATGGTAAAGAACCGAGATTTGGGCTACGATAAAGAGCGATTGATTATGGTAGATTATACACAGGAGCTTAAAAAGAATTTTAAATCACTCAAAAATGAATTGCTTCAATCTGGTTCGGTAGAATCTATGACAGTTTCTAATAGTGGAATTACATCAGTAAACTCTAATAACTTTTTAAGCTGGCCGGGCAAACCAGAAGATTTAAAAGTAATTTTTTCTACCATCACCACAGAATATGATTATACCGAAACAATGGGTATTAAAATCTTAGAAGGTAGAGATTTCTCAGAAGATTTTGCGAGCGATTCGAATGCGATTATTGTAAACAAAGCAGCGCTTGATTTAATGGGTTTAGAAGATCCGATAGGCACTCAACTTGAATTGTGGGGCGACAAAAGAACATTAATTGGTGTAGTTGACAATGTTTTAATGGAATCTGTTTACAGAGATGTGAAACCACTTTTTATGGTTTTGCAAGATTGGGGAGGAACCATTACAATTCGTCTTAATAAAAATCAAAACTTACAAGCATCATTGCAAAATGTTGAATCAATAATTAAAAAGTTTAATCCGGCTTATCCATTCGATTTTAGCTTTGTAGATGTAGAGTTTGAAAAGAAATTCAACACGATTATTCTTACCAGAAAGCTGGCTAGCATATTTGCAGTACTTGCCATATTTATTACTTGTATGGGTTTGCTCGGTTTGGTTTCATATACAGCTGAACAGCGTACCAAAGAAATAGGTATTAGAAAAGTGCTAGGTGCAACAGTTCCCGGTTTGATTTCGCTTATCTCTAAAGATTTCACCAAACTAGTATTGATTGCTTTTGCAGTCTCAGGGCCACTTTCTTGGTGGTTGTTAGATAAATACTTGGAGCGTTACCCACTAAGAATTGATATTGCTTGGTGGTTAATACCAATTATCGGAATAGTGATTCTCTGCTTTGCATTGTTAATTGTTACCTTTCAAGCACATAAAGCAGCACAGGCAAATCCAGTAAAATCTCTTAGAAGCGAATAGAAAAGTATTATATAAATTGAAAGTCTTGTTCATTACTTCGAACAAGACTTTTTTATTTTCTTAAATCACTGGGGATGTACCCATATTTTTTCTTAAAAGCTACAGTAAAGTGCTGAGGATTACGGTAGCCTACTTCATAAGAAATCTCCGAGATAGATTGACCAGTCGAGAGAATCATATTTTTGGCTTTCTCCATTCTTAAGTCTGTGAGGTATCCGAAAATGGTGTTGTTAAACATCTCCTTAAAGCCCTTCTTGAGCTTAAAACTATTAATTCCCACTTGTTTAGAAAGTTCACTAATAGTATAAGGAGTTACCATATTCATATGGATGATCCTTCTGGCATGTTGCAGCTTTTCAATATCATCATCCTTTAAAAAAGATTTTTCTTTTTTACAATCAGCTTCATTCATTTGCTCCACTTGCAGCAATAACAATTCAACTACCTTGGTTTCCAGAAATATCTTTTTTAACCTGCCTGTATGTCGGCAATAGATAATTTCCGAAATCACAGTTTTCATCTCTGGGGTTATTGGTCTACTAGATTGATTCAGTAAAGTAGAATCGTTATTATGCACTTGCTCACCAAACTTCTCCAAAACATTAAAATCTTCTTTGAACACATTCTTCAGAAAATTTACTGTCAATTTAATTTCTAGTGTATACCTTTTGGTTAATCTGGGAAAAGTAAGCATGCCTTTTACATGAGGGAGAAAAAACAATTGATGCGTACCTCCTCCAATTTCTACAATTTCGCTTTTACAGTTGGAGGCTGGTTGATAAAGTGAATTGCCATTAATCTCAAATTGCATTTTTAAAAATGGGAAATCATGTTCCACTTCAACCTTTAAACCATCAGGCAAATATTCTTTTCTATGATGAATACAAACTCCGTTGAAAGTTATTTCTTTAAGGTCTGATTTTATTCCTTTAAAATCAAAGTTGTATTTACTTTCTTGTAAACCACTTTCAGAAAAATTTTCAGGATACTCTATTACCCTTTCGAAATCGGCAAAATCTTTAACTCTTAAAACTGATCTCATTTTTCCTTTTGCGTTATTGAAAATCCCTATTGCGTTATAATCGGGCTCGAATAAAATATAGCTTTGCGTATTATTTATAATAAATCTAAATAAAGATAAGGCAAAGAAAAATATTTTACTCAACTATATCATGAATTTTAGACAAATACTTACCAAAAACATTACGATCATAACATTGCTTTTAGCATTGTTAACTGTTGATACACTGTTCGCGCAACAAGCGACAGGCATTATCAAAGGGAAAGTAAAAACATCAGATAATAATCCTGCTGAAACTATAAATGTATTATTGGCCAATTCAAAAAAAGGCGCTGTTACTAAAGCAGATGGTTCTTTTGAGATTACAAATGTACCAGTAGGTAATCATTCATTAATTATTTCTAGAGTTGGGCTCGAAACAAAAAAGATAAATGTTTCAGTGAATGCAGGAGAGACAGTTACTGTTTCAGACATTATTTTGAATGTAACCGAGCAACAGCTTGAAGAGGTAACTATAACCGATGGAAGGATAAATAAATTTGCCGATAACAAAACAGATTATGTTTCTAGGTTGCCATTGGACAACATGGAAAACCCGCAAGTATATTCGATTATTGGGAGTGATTTAATGCAAGAACAACAAGTTACTTCGATACAAGATGCAATACAAAATGCCCCAGGAATTAATAGTGTAGTAGAAGGAGTTGGTTCTGGAGGAGTTGGTTTAACTGTAAACATGAGAGGCTTTAGTACCGGAACTGCTATGAGAAATGGCATGGCTACCAATTATGTAACCATGTCTGATCCGATAAACCTAGAAAGAATTGAAGTGATTAAAGGTCCATCTGCTACGCTATTTGGATCAACACTTATTTCTTATGGAGGTTTAATAAACAGGGTGACTAAAAAACCAACTGATACATTTAAAGGAGAAGTTGGATATTCTACTGGTAGCTTTGCTTTATCAAGATTAACACTTGATTTAAACACTCCATTGAATGATGCAAAAACGGTTCTTTTTAGAGTGAATGCTGCCAAGCACAACGAAAAGAGTTTTCAAGATTATGGTCGTACAAGAAGCTGGTCAGTTTCGCCCAACTTGCTATACAAAGTAAATGATAGACTAACTCTAAATGTAGAAGCTGAATTATTCCATACGAACAGACCAAGTAATTACTTTGGCATTAGTAGTGGAGTTACTGCTGATAACTTTGATGATCTGGAATACGATTTCGATCATTCTTACGGAAGTAATGAGTTGCAAAGTCAGGCAGATGTATTCAACATTTTTGCCAGAGCTACCTACAAAATTTCAGATAATTGGGTTTCTCAAACCAATTTCTCATCTGGTAATACAGATAACCATGCGAACTACTTATTCTTAACTTTCTTAGATAATAGCCAAGTTCGCCGTATGCCGATGAACATTAAGAGTAATTTCAACTCATCTCAAATCCAACAAAACTTTATCGGAACTTTCAATTTGGGTTCAATGGAAAACAAGTTGTTAGTAGGTGTAGATTATTACTTCTTAAACACGCAAGACAGAAGAACCAGATTTGTTTATGATGTAGTAAGCAACGATGATCCTGATGTTGATTTCAATTACGATAAATACTTAGCAACACTAGCGGAGACAGACCCATATGTGAGATACGAAAGAGAGACTCAAACTTATAGTGCTTACATCTCAGATGTGTTGAGTATTACAGATCAATTAACTGTAATGGCTAGTTTAAGGTTAGATCATTTTTCAAATGAAGAAGAAAGTTTCGATCAGACAGCACTTTCTCCAAAGTTGGGTATAGTTTACCAAGCAGTTGAAGACAAAGTTTCACTTTTTGCTAACTACATGGATGGTTTTCAAAATGTAGCTCCAGATAATACTGACCCAGAAAATATCATCAACTTCGAACCAGAACATGCCACTCAAATCGAAGGTGGAATTAAAACGAGTTTCTTCAATGGTAAAGTAAATACAACAATCAGTTACTATGATATTACAGTAAAGAATATTGTAAGAAGTGTGCCTGATAATGACAACATTGGTGGCTTTAATTCTGTACAAGACGGTACTCAAAATAGCAAAGGTTTTGAAGTTGAGTTAATTGCAAACCCGGTAAACGGCTGGAATATTATAGCGGGTTATGGTTATAATGATAGCGAGTATACCAAAGCTTCTGATGATGTTGAAGGAAACAGACCTTACTCAACTCCTGAGAATGTGTTCAACTTATGGACAAGTTATAAATTCTTAGAAGGAGGGATAAAAGGTTTTGGATTTGGATTTGGTGGCAACTATGTAGACGAAGCTTACCTTAATGATGCTAATACATTTACAATTCCTTCTTATACTCTTGTAAATGCAAGTATATTCTACGACCAGCCGGCTTACAGAATAGGTTTAAAACTAAACAATCTTTTAGATGAGGAATACTGGACCAGTAGCTACTGGGCGATGCCTCAAAAAACAAGAAATTTTGTAGCCAGCTTTGTATACAGATTCTAGTATTAGCTAAGGCGACTGAGATTTTCTCGGTCGCTTTTTTAATTATTAAAATTCATTCATCCAACTATGAAGCGTAAAAAAGGAGAAAAATCAAAACTGAGAAAAATTATTGATTGGCTGCACTTGTGGCCAAGTCTTGTTTCTTCCCTCATCGTAATTTTTGTCTGCCTCACAGGGACAATTATTGTTTTTTGTGATGAGATCATCGATTTTGCTAATCGAGATGTTTTATATGTTTCAGAAGTTAAAAATGAAAGACTTCCTACTGAGGAGTTACTTACAAAGTTTAGAGCAGCTTATCCAAATAGAAAAGCTCCCGGTTATATGGTTTCCTACAAAGATCCAGCTCGCTCAGTAAAATTTAACTCATACGATCTGGATAAAGGGCTTCGCTTAGTATATATGAACCCTTACACTGGTGAAATTATGAAAGATGATGGCACCATTTATTTTTTCTACATCACAGCCCACTTGCACAACTCACTTTTACTTGGTCCGGTTGGCGAATGGATTGTCGATATCTCTACAATCATATTTGTTATCGGCTTAATTACAGGCATTGTACTTTGGTGGCCAAAACGATGGACGAAGAGAGAAATGAATAACAGTTTTACTGTACGTTGGGGAGCCAAGTTTAAAAGAGTAAACTACGACTTGCATAATGTATTCGGTTTTTACACTCTTTCAATCTCTTTTGTATTAGCAATAACAGGATTAATAATAGCCTTCAAGCCATTTGCAGCAGCCACTGTAAGTATGTTTGGTGGTGATCCTTCGCATGCTTGGGAAGAACAACTTCCTAAAAATGATAGTACAATGGCGATTGCTCCTATAAATCCAGTACTAGATAGGTATTATCAAAAATATCCTGAGGTAACGGCTGTACAGCTTGGTACTTACTTTATGGATAAACAAGGTTATTATATGCTCAATGCATCATCTTTTGTAGGATTAAAAAACTATGTTGGTCAGGCATTTTTTATTAATAAATATACAGGCGAAGAGATAAATGTACCTAACAAAGCAATGTTGCACGAAGATATTGAAAATACTTGGTGGATGTTGCACATGGGAACTTGGTTAGGTTTGTTAGGTAAAACTATCACTTTTATTACTGGAATCGTCGCTACAAGTCTTCCTGTGACAGGTTTTATCATTTGGTGGGGTAAGAGAAAAAAGAAACCTAAGAAAAGAAATAAAAAAATAGCAAATAGAGGGGAGAAGGTAGAAGTTTAATTTGACTACCTTTGTTGAAAAGATATTTGAAACTGAATCTAATTGGCTATGACTAACTTAAAAATATTAATACAGTTTCTGCTCTTGTCCATCTTTTCAAATTATGCTTTTGCCCAAGAACCAATTGTAATTGGAGAAAAGTATACAATTTATTCTAATGTATTGGGCGAAGAAAGAGCAGTGTGGATTTACCTCCCTTCCGATTATAATAATGATACCTATGCACCAAGAAAATATCCAATTATGTATTTTCTTGATGGAGATAGTCATTTTCATTCATTATCTGGTATACAGCAGTTTTTGAGTAAAGGTGTTTATGCTTCTGCTCCACAAATGATTATGGTAGGTATACTAAATACGGATAGAGCAAGAGACTTAACACCAACACACTATTATAATGAAGGCAAAGGGCCAAAACACTCTTTTAAAACCAGTGGTGGTGGGCCCAACTTTATGGCATTTTTAGAAAAAGAATTAATGCCTGTAATAGAGAAAAAATATCGAACAAATGATTATAAGTTATTTGTAGGTCATTCATTTGGAGGCCTCACAGTACTAAATACATTTCTTACCAGAAAAGATTTATTCGATGCTTATATAGCAATTGATCCAAGTATATGGTGGCACGATGATTACGTGTTAAATCAAGCTAAACAGAAGTTTAAGACGGAAAACTTTGATGGTAAATTATTGTACCTAGCACAGGCAAATAATCGAATTACAGAACTGGATACAACTACCTATCACCAAAGAGCGATTATGGCTTTTAAATTAGAATTGGAAAAATATCCTAATAATGGGTTGAAATGGGCTTATCGTTATTTCGAAGATGAAGACCATGGTTCTGTTCCATTACCAGCAGAATATTATGGGTTGAAGTTTATATATGATGGTTACCAGTCTGAAATTAAAATGGTGGCTGAACATCCTGAAATGTTGACACTTAATTACCAAGAAATTTCTGAAAAGCTAAATTATCAGATTAAACCACCAGAGTCTTTAGTAGACTGGCTGGGCGATTATTGTTTGAAAACTGATAGGCCTAAAAATGCAGAGGTTTTCTTTCAACTTAATAAAGAATTATATCCTAATAGCCCGCATGTAGATGTAAAACTAGCAGAGCTAAAAAGTAGTGCAGGTAATTGACAAAAGCTAAAGGATCAAGATACATTGAAAGCAGGAGTATTTCCTGCTTTTTTCATTTATTCAAATCTCACTTTCGCATGGGGCATTTCTGTATGAGAACTTATTAGAAAAATTGCCAAAACGGCTAATACCATTATTGTTAATACAAGGCTCATGGCCCATTTTCCAATGTCAGTATTTCTGTTATAAAATAATGGTTTTAATTTATTGAAAGAAAGAGCAATTAATACAAAGTTGATAATATAGAGATAATGTTCGAGTCTATCGTATTGAACCAATGCAGCGGAAATCAAGAAGTCATAAATTAAATATAAGCCAAATAGACTTAAGAAAAAAATGGCTACATCTTGCCGGGAATAATTAATCAGATTTCCTTTTTTCTCATAATAATATCTTACCAACACAAATGCTGTAAAGATTAATAATATGGATAAAGAAATTACTTGAATGTAAAAGGCAACGGTTGAACTATCTTGGGTAAATACTTGAGCATAACTTTTTGTAAGTTTACTACTCGTAAAACTCTGATCCCAAACCACAAAAGGTATAAAGAAAACTACTAATAATAATGGAATTAGGTTTGATGATTTTTTTTGTATTGCTGATGTGGTCTCCCAGTTAGAAGTAAATGTTCCGTAAGCCATTCCAATTCCGCCCCAAAAACCGAGAGAATATTCCATCACATTCCAGAAGTTGAAGACTATACCAGAAACGGCTCCTAATACTTGCAGAAAATTGCCAAAGGCAAAACCAAAGCCACCACCTAGTCCAGAAAATACAGCTACTCGTAATGCAGCTTTGTATTTATTATCTACCATAAACCAGATTAAAAAGAAAGCCATACCAAGGCATACAGCCCAAAGTTCAGATCGGGGAGGAGTCATAAACCATTCCCATTCATATATCAAGAAGAAATAAGTAATAATCCCTCCAGCAACTAAACCAACAAATAAGAAGCCCCAATTAATTTTAGTTTTATCAGTTTCTGTGAGGGTTAAACCGAAGAGGCCACCACCTATAAAACCATACAAACCACCTACAGTAAACAGAGAGAGCAAACCATAATACACATTGATAAAGTCTGTACCTTTGCCGTATCCTACAAGTACTCCATAACTCATAATTCCACCAACGCCCCAACCAATTGCTGCGGCTAAGGTTGCTTTAAATAGTTTGTGATACCAGTCTTCTCTTTTAGAAATTAGTAGAATAGCAACAGCTGCTATAGCTCCAGCCCATGCAGCTCCTTGCTCGTGGCCAAATTTTCCCCTAATCGCCCAAGTTGTACCGAGAGTAAAACCTACTATTAGCAGGTTGAATAGTAGTGATTTGTTAATCATAGTCTAGTTTATATTTCAATTATAGAATTACTTTATCAAGTCGAGATAGCGACCCATCCAATATGGTAGCAACCAATATACTGGTTCGCGTTCTTGCGTTGCTATTCCTCCTACTGCATGGTAAGGATTTCTATCCCAGCGCATGGTACGATATTCACTAGGAGGCCTTAATTGATTTACTTGAATGTCTTCGAGAATTGGTTTTCTAACAATTTGTAGATCTTCGCGACTACCATTGTCTATTTCCCAGTCAACCAAATCGAGCGGAGCGTCTTTTAAAAAGAAAATGGAGTTTTTTAAACCATCGTTGCTGCCAGTTAAATAGTTGTAGGTGAAGTTAAGTAAAGGGCTGTTAGTTTTGCTGTATTTCTTATACCATTGCTCTAAGTGAGCTCTGTAAGTTGCTTGAAGTTCAGGATTTTCTTCGTATTTTATTAAAGAAGGATATAGGTAAAGCGCAAGGTAAATATCGAAATAGGTTTCCCATGCAGGGTTTTTTGTATAAAGATTCTTCGCATTTTCTAGATAACCTTCATCATTTATAAGATGTAAATAAGCTTCTTGATAAGTTTCATTTTTTGTGATATGGTATGCAAATTTTAAGAATGATAGAATCTCAAGAGAATTTAAATCGCGTTCTTGTGCCCAATCAGGATCATCGTTTAAGAGTTTTGGAGACCATACTCCCCATTTGGTATGGGTTCCATCCACATCAACCAAGTTAAAACCATTCTCTAATAAATGGTCAGTAATTTTGCTTACATGTTCAGCAATTCTTTGTTTTTCGGTATTATTAGCTACTAAATTATAGTAGCAATAATAGCCAAAGAAATGACCACAAATCTCGTCGCTACTGGTATCACCTTTCCATTTCCAAGCACCATCTTCTGAAACATGCCAGCGAGTTTCTACTGGTTTATGCCTAGGATTTTTAATTAACTCTTCTGCTAATTCATGTTCAGTATAGGTGCGATTCATGTCATGAGATTGCTCCCATGATACTGGAATAATTGTTCTTGCGAAGAAACCATTGGCATCGGTTACTTCTCTTAAATACTGTAGAAAATCAAAAGCTTTTTTAGCTCTTTCTTTAGCTTGAGGATCTTGAGTAACAGCATATCGGAAAGATTCCATTGCCAAATAGTTGGAGGTAAACTCTCCATCATTATCATCATCGTCAGGAACCATTGTACTTGTATCACCGGCAGTGGTTAGTTTGAACCTGCCAATAATCCAAGGCTCTCTCACATGTCGCTCAATTAATTGATTATAGAAATAATGGGCTTTATCTGCCAAAGTCATTTCCATTCTTTTGATATTGCTTACTCCATTCGCTGTTGCTATCCATGCGTTTCCAACTTCATCGAAAGTAATATCTCTTACTTCATTATCCATTAGCCAGCGTTTACTGTGTCTTACAGAATAAGCAGTATCACCGGGGGTAAATCGAGTAATTCCATAATTTGTGCCTACCCAAATTTTACCATCAGGAGCAGTTTTTACAACATTAACTTCGGAATGAGTAATACCATCTTTTGGCCTTTTTTCTCCAATCTTTGTAGATTGATTTCTTATAGAAACACCTCCAAGACCTCCAACCCACAAGTCACCAGTTTTACTAAAATCAATGCCTTTTACATAAGCACTAATTAGGTCTTCATTTTTTTGATATAAGATGGTTTTAGCATCATTACAGTGGTACAAGCCTACATCAGTTCCTATCCATAGTCCTTCCTCCCCATCTGAAATGGCAGCTCTAATCGTTTTAGCAGTTTTATAATTTTTTTCTTCCCATTTAGAATTTTGATAAAGCCAGATTCCGAAAGGACCCATTGCATAAATGCCTTCTTCAGAAGTTACAATTTTAGCAATTGGTGGTTTAGGAGTATTTGTTCCTTTTATTTTTTCAAGTTTATTTTTTTGAAAGGAATATACACCATTCCATGTAGCCATCCAGATATTTTCAGTTTTATCGATTGCTACATCGTAAGCAGGTCCCTGATTTTTTCCTGTAATAATTAAACTCCAGTTGTTTGAATCTGCATTTTTTTTATAAATACCATCTTTACTGGCAATCCAAATATTACCTTGCTTATCTGGTTGAATCGCTCTTACATTGTTAGCATCTGGGTTTTGGGTACTTATAAGAAAACCTTCGTGATATTCTTGTATAAATGAAGTGTCTGAGTAATATGAGTCTTTATAATCAACAGGGCTGTGTGATGTTAAATGTGATGTTTTTTTCTCACAAGCTGAAAAAGAGAGAGTTAAAATCAGAAGTCCAAAAAATCCTTTCATATAATTATGTTAGTGTAGTATCTTCATTTATTATACTTTACTTCATTTTAAATGGACTACTTAAAAAGGGATAAAAATATGATATAAAAAAAGCTATCCCTGTTTAAAGAGATAGCTAGTCATAATTGGGTTCAAATTATTTTTATTTCCCCTTAAAAATCTTCTTAGAAGAGCTTCCATTTTCAGTATTGAAAATGAGCAAATAAATACCATTTGCTTGATCTTTTAAATCGATTTGCATTGATTGTTCTAATTCACCTTGTTTTACTAGTTTTCCACTGATTGTTTGAACTGAGTAAGAACCATTTGGCACAGACTGAAAATTGATTTGAATTTTATCTTGTGTTGGGTTTGGATAAATATCCATATTTTCGATAGCATTATCTATTGCCGTTACAGCTCCATATCTGGCAATATTCGATTTAATACTACTGTTATCTTTCATTCTGCCATTAATAGATTCTCCACAGCTATTAGGGTTTAACACTTCAATTTGGTAATTGATATTTCCTCTACTAGGTGCTTCAGTATCTGTATATGATGTGGCAGAGCTAGTAATTTCGGTGAGTAGTTCTAAATCGTCATCAGAAGTACCTCTGTAAATTCTGTAAGTGCTAAATGATAAACCTTCGTAGCCAGTCCAAATGAGGTTCCAATCGTTGTTTAATCCTTTATTAATAGTTAAGTGGATAGTTTTGTGATAATTACTAAGTTGTGTTTCGGTGCCACAACTATCGACTGCAGAAATTTTATATCTGTTAGCAGCCTGTGCAGGTGCAGATTGTTGATCGATATAAGTATTAAAACTATTTGCTTCTACATATTCAATAAGACTATACTCATCAGCTGCATTTGTTTCTCTATAGATACCAAATTTTTCAACAGTTTCAATATCGTAATTCCAAACCAGCATGTTTTTAGACATTTCTTCATCTACTGTAACCATGCAGATCTCTGGGGTTGTGGGTAGTGGAGTTACATTAATAAAAATGGAAGTATCTTTTACACAACCATTATTATCGATAGCAAAATAGATTTCTTTCTCACCAGAAGAATTCCATTTAAGTTCATAAGGACCAGTATCTGAACCGGAAATAATTTCAGCTCCATTAAAATCCCAAGTAATACTGCCTTCTGTAGTTCCAATATATGTGATTAGGTAATTTTCATTATGACACACAGAAGTATTTGCTACAAAATTAAGCTCAGGAAAAGGACTATAGGTTAAAGAATCAGTAAATACCATAGAGCTGCAACCATTTTGCTCAACTTGCAGACTGATATATTTGGTACCATATGTATCCCAAGCTAATTCAAACTTGTTAGAACCAATAGAGTTAGAAATCGCATCACCAAAATTCCAATTAAATGTGGCAAATTCATCAGCATTTCCATTGTAAGAGACTATTGCTTTTTCACCATCACAAATACTAGATTGAATATCAAAAGTTGGTGTAGGTGTCTTTTTTATTATAATAGATTTAGAAGTCGTGTTAGAGCAACCATTTACAGAAGTAGTAAGAGTTATTTCTTTTGCACCGAAAGAAGGCCAAATAACTTTCAATAAAGTATCATTTACATTTTCGATAATTTGAGCCCCATCTAGCTCCCAATCTAAAGTTAGACCTTCAGTTAAGACACCATTATAAGATATTGATAATGTATCTGATTGACAGCTTTCTTCTAACAGCGTAAAATCAGAAGAAGGAGTTTTGTAATAAGTAATAGATATGGATACAGAGTTTACTTCAGTTTCTGTAGCGTAGGTTCTTAGTAGATAATTTTTACCATCTTCTAATTCTTCTGGTAAAAAAGAAGAAAGAAAATAAGAATGTGTATCATTACTCTGAATAGTATCTAGATCAATAGGTTCCTCAAAACTACCATCACTATTAGATAGTTGCAGGATATATAGATTTTCATTGGAGAAATTATAGTTTTCAGCGATTGAAACTTCTATTTCTTTATCAGAGCAAATCAAATTTGTTGAAGTTAATTCAGCATGGAAGAAGAGTGTCGCATAATCAGAATATCCACTTTCATTTCCTTCTGCCATATCGGTAACTCCATCAGCATCAGTGGTATATGCAGTTATTACAATATCATCATCAATAGAAATAGCATCAGTAGAATAGGAAGTTGTGTTGCCTACATCGGCTAAAAAAGTAAAGCGATAATCCTCTGTAGATTTGTAATAAATTTTATAGCCAGCTAGGTCAGGATCGGAATTTGAATTCCAGTTTAAAAAAAGATTCTTTTCTTTAAGAGCTTTTAAAACATTATTTGGCTTATCTATTGGAAGGTTTTTAGAAGGAGAAATAAGATAATTCGAATAATCTACAATTCCATAATTATCATCATCATATGCATCATATATTTTAGCACTTATAACTTCTTCATCTATAGAATCCCAATAATTTTCTGTTGCATCAATATTTTCTTCAAAATTATTTATTATAAAATAATTGCTGATATTGATAAAATTATTTTGCTTTAAAATCCACAGAAGAGACTCTGGGTTATTGACCACTATTGCATTTTTAAAATTTTCAAATGTACATTGTTTAATTATAACTTCAATATCATTAATCCATTTTTCTGTATTCAGATCATATTTATTATGATAGAAGTTTAGACAACTTATATTAGAGGCATTATCATTTCTGAAAATTGTATTTTTGAGTGTTACTGATTCAGCATTTATTTCACTTATAGTGTTCAAAAGTTTTGAGTCTTCAATATTCATGTAAAATGTACTTTCAAGCTTTGACTCAGAAAATACCGAGTTTTTACAAATTAATTCATAAAAATAAAGTGAGGAATTATATATTTCAGAATCATTTATTTTACCAACATTATGCAGTGAATTAATTTCACATTCACTGATATATGAATTAGCGAAATTTAAATCACCTGTATTTAAACTATTTAGGAAGTTAGTTTTATAAAATTCACAATCAGAGAAATTGATTTGTTCAGAGTATGTATATTGAGTGATGTTAGAATTATTAAATATTGAACTTTTTACAACTAATTGAGCATCATTTTTTTTCCCACAAGTTTCTAAATATACATCTTTATTAAAGAAAGAGTTTGTTATATTAAGTATGCCAGAGTTTTGTGGATCTTCCCACCATGATATTTTATATCCGATGTAGACTCCACTAAAATTGTTAAAACTTATATATGATAAGTTAGAGTTTGTCAAATTAGTATTATAAAAAAGTATTCTTGTATTATTGAATGTAATATTATTCAATATGTCTCCAATTGCTGTAATTTGCCCTTTAACTATAATATGGTTGTTTGACATTACAGTGTCATTTTCAACTTTAATTTCAATACCTTTATTGATAGTTAAAGTAATTCCATTAGGTATTTCTACTGTATTTTGTATGATATAAGGCGAATTATCAATTGTCCATTCGGTATCTTCGGTTAATGTTCCTGAGACATAAGTTTGTCCAAAAACAAAATTAGTTTGAAGTATTAAAAAGCTAATTATTAGTGCTAGAAATTTATTCATTTTGTCGCTTTAAAAATTGGTTTAACATTCCATATTTTATAACGATACCAAGAATAAATATTAAAAAATAAATCAGTTATTTTTCATAAAAAATTAGTATAAAAAACTTGAATTTTTGTGATACTCAAGCTTTTTATATTATACTTTATCAATTAAATATTTGAATTTGATATTTTAGAAATGAAGTTACTTTATCAAAAACTGTTTTGTGTGGAGCTTGCCATCTATAGTTTGAATTTGGGCATAGTATAAACCAGCAGTTGGCATTTTTATCTTTGCACTATTATTTTATTCATTATTTATCGATTGTTCTCCATTCATCTTAAAAACAGTAATTCTAAATATATCTTTTTCTGCTACGATGTTAAAGTATTCGGTGGCTGCACTTGCAGGATTAGGGAATAATATAATTTTCTCTTCATCGAAAAGCGTGGCAGACTTTCTCAAACTACTTGTAGCTGGTAATACTTCTAAATAATCTAAAATTGTCCATGCTCCATTGGCCTGTATTATTATTTCATTAATTCCTTCCTCCAAATTTATAGCACTTGAGTGCATAACACCGAACCATGAATTACCCCAATGAGTAGGGAAATGTTCAACTGTTGTTTCATCTCCCTCAAAAGTTTCTGTACTACCATTTACTTGAAACTGATAGTCATTTGGCCAGTAGGAAGTAGCTCCGTTATTATCTCCTGATCTTAATCTTACATTCAATTGGTAATTGCCACTCTCAGGAATTTCAAAACGATATCTAATTCTATCTCCAATATCGTACATGGCTAAGCCTTTTAGATATAACCCATTATTCTCTGATTTGTCAATTGGGGTTATGGGATTTACTCCATTTTCATTTTCAATAAGATAGCCAATACCTAGTGGGTATCTATTACCTTCTAATGAATATAGACTTGAAAATTTTGTGACATATATATCTTCTTCTTCATCTATATTAGGATTCGTGAATGCTTCTACACCATTTCCAAAATTAAGATTATGTCCTTTATATATACCAGTAATGTAAATATGATTAGTGTTACCTACATCTACGCCATAACCACTATCATGATCTCCACCCCCATAAGCATTTGCCCATAATGGAATACCATTGTTATTGTATTGTGCAAAAAAGATATCGGAACGATTTTCAGAATTATTAGCCTTTTCGACTACTATTCCATCTCCAAAGTCAATACCCGTGCTTGTGAAATACCCAGTTATATATATATAATTTCAAAATTATCTAGTGCAATCGAGGCTCCGGTATTTTCATTTCCAGACCAAGCATCTTCAACAATACAATCAATTTTATTAGCCCACTGTGCTTCTCCAATATTGTTAAATTTAACGATACATGTCTGAGTTTGATAAATATCCGATTCAGGTAAGCTAACTCCATTACCAAAATTTATAGAGTTATTATAATAAGAGCCTGCTAGATAAATATTTTCCTTAGCACTTATGGAAATTTTACTAAAGCTAGCTGCAAAACCTTTTAACCAATTAATCTGGCCTTTATCATCAAATTGAATAAGGTAAGTATCCCCAGTTTCCATTCCTGGTATAAGGAAATCACCATCCGACTTGCCTGCTAAATAAAGATTTCCATTTACATCAAAAGCTAATGAAGATGCGACATCATTACCAGTATCTCCAAAACTCTTAGCCCATTTAAGATTGCCAAATCTATTATATTTTGCTAAAAACATATCACTTTCACCTTTGTTATAGGTGTATATTGGGAGATATACTTCTTTATTATAAAATGGACCTAGGCTGCCTTTTATAATGCCCCAAAAAATATACGGACTACTATAATAGCCGGCAATGTAAATATTACCGTAGCTATCTATAGCCAAAGATTTTGGTTTATCTGTATCTGAATTTCCAATAGATCTAGCCCATTGAGTTTCTCCATCAGTGTTATATTTTACCAAAAATATATCTTCAGAATCACTATCATTTTGAATGATAGCTTCATTGCCAAAGTCTATTTCAGTGTTAGTGTAGCTTCCTGCAATGTAAACTTCACCCTCGGGTGTTGCTTTTATTATTAGGTCATTAAAATAAGTGCTTGTATTAGTATTAAATGTTTTAGCCCATTGAGCTTCACCTGAGTTATTATATTTAGCTACAAATATGTCATGTTTGTCCATATAACTATCAGAAAGTATCACACCATTTCCAAAATCCAAATTATCGTTTGTGAATGTGCCTGCTATATAAGAATTACCAAAATCATCAACAGAAATAGTGTATCCATAATTATTTCCTATTCCAATTGGAACACTTGCCCATTCTGCTGTAAGTTGAGCTTTACAGTTAGATGTGATATTGAGAAACAATAGAATAGAACAAAAGTAAAATATAGATGTGTGCTTAAAATTTGACTTAACCAAACTTGTAAATTCAGAGAACATTATACTAAGTGTTTTGTAGAGAAAAAATAGCAGATTTTTATAGTAAAAAATCACCTGTGAGTTTAGGTAGTTTGTATAGTATAATTTTTAGTAAGCGTATAGTGATTGAGCTCAAAGCCAAAAGTGGCGATGATAAAATTTACAATAAATAAGTCGGGAGATTTTTATATCTAGATATTGGTATTCTTGTGTAGTAATTATGGAGGATAAATTTTTTAGTTTGTTAATTATTGTAAATGCATAAAATATATATAATATGACTAATCAACTCCACAAAACCGAAAGAAATATTTACCAATAAAATTTGATGGTATCTAAATTCCTTTTATATTTATTCGACAAAACCGAAATAAATAAAAATGAAAGGTCTTTATTTAGGCGAATTTGAGGAGCTGGTAATGCTATCAGTAGCCATTTTGCATGGCGAAGCTTATGGTATTGCTGTAATGGATGAGATAAAACAGCAAACTGGTAGAAGTAGTACCATAAGCACAGTGCACGAAACATTGATCAGGTTAGAGAAAAAAGGATTTCTTGAATCACATACTGGTGGAGCAACCAATGTGAGAGGAGGAAGAAAAAAGCGCTTTTTTGAAGTTACTGCCTACGGTAAAAAAGCTATTAACGAAGCAAGAGAGCAGCGTAATCGCATGTGGCAACAAGTTCCAAAAGTGATATGGGAGGGTGGTAGCTTATGAAAGAGCAAGACAAAAATCAATTGCCACCAAAATGGGCAGATCGGTTTATTAAATGGTATTGCTTAGAAGAATACCAAGACGATGTAACCGGAGACTTACACGAGCTATTCGAAAGGAAATTAGAAACCACAACATATACAGTTGCAAAGTGGTGGTATGTTTGGAATGCCATCTTATTTATGCGCTTGTATAATCTCAAAATAACACAGTACAAAATTCATTTTTTAACTTTTGTTCCTATGTGGAAAAATTATCTTAAGATTAGTTACAGGCACATGCTCAAAAATGCGCCTTATATTTCAATTAATGTAATCGGTTTAGGTCTGGCACTGGCAAGTGCTATTTTCGCCTATGTACTTGTAGAGTTCAATATGGAGTTTAATAACATCTTTGAGAACACAGATAATATATATCAAATACAAGTTCGAAAAGATGCTGAACAAGGTCGTGATTATGAGTTGAGGAGTAATATGACGCCTATAACTATGGGTGAAACTGTAACTCATGAACAAAATGGCATTGAGAGTTTTACCCGATTCTTTATACAAAATGATTATCTGAGTAATGGTGATGATGTTTTCTGGGAAAGAATTTGTTATACAGATACTACTTTTTTTGATTTCTTTAATTTTCCGTTATTGTCTGGGAGTTTAGAAACCTTTAAGCAAGACCCCTCTGCCATTTTTATTGAAGAAGAAGTTGCTATAAAATATTTCGGAACAGAGCCTGCTGTAGGCAAAACCTTATACATTAATTACAATATCGAAAAAGACGTAACTGATGAAGAAGGCAATGTAAAGAAAGAGAAATCGATAGAAGAGGTTGGTTTTCAAGTGGCTGGTGTTTTCAAAAAAATGCCTAAGAATAACAGTTTTAAAGCCAAATTTTTAACAAGTACAGCTCATTATTTTAAGTATAAAAAAATTAATAAAGATGCAATAGATGGTTGGGCACATCCCGTAACATTTATAAAAATTGATAACACAGTAGCGGCTAATCAACTAGAACAAAGTCTACAAAGTTATATACCAACTTATAAAGGTCTCTCTGCTGAACTTTGGTCTATACATCAATTTTATCTTATTCCCTTTAAAGACATTGCATCAAAAAAGCATCATTTAAACAGTTCGGGATTACCAAACTCATTTGTTCCGATGGAGCCGATCATGATCTTCTCGGTGATTTCAATACTTATATTATTGGTAGCTATTTTCAATTTTACCAATACAACAATGGCATTTGCACAGAAAAGGGTAAAAGAAATTGGTATTAGAAAAGTATTGGGTGGAGTTAAGCGGCAAATTATCTTTCAGTTTCTTTTCGAAAATCTGATTACTTGTATGATTTCACTATTCCTTTCTCTAATATTTGCCGATTTTTTTATGGCGTGGATAAACCAAACAAACCCTCCATTTGAGCTGGTTTATGCCAACAACTATAGTATGTTTGTCTTTTTGGTAGCGCTTCTTATTATAGTTTCGATTCTCGCGGGTATTTACCCTGCTTTGTATATAGGCAAAATGGAACCTTCGTCAATATTAAAAGGCAACTATAGATTAAAAGGCTCAGGTACTTTCACTAAAGTATTATTGGCTTTCCAATTTTGTATTTCTTTTATAGCAGTATTTGGTGGAATTGTAATGTTCAAAAATGCATCTTTTCAATCGAACTTAGATTTTGGATACAATAGACAAAATCTGATTAGTATGTATGTTACAGAAGAAGAAGGTGATCTGTTATTGAATGAAGTGAACCAAATTGCAGGTGTAAAATCTTCAACAATAAGTCATTATCACATAGGTGGAGCTTGGCCAGAAACGGTAAAATTTGAAATGGGAGATGAGGAAAAAAAGGTTGAGTATGTTTCATCAAATAACAAGTATCTGAATCTATTAGAGGTAAATATTTTGCAGGGAAATTTATCAGATGAAAACATAGATACCTCCGCTGTCTGGATTAACGAAACACTGGCAAAGAGTTTTAATGGTGAATCACCTCTTGGGCAAAACATAAAAATTAATGGGATTGATAAACATGTGGTAGGTGTAATTCAAGACATTATTTACAATATGTTTGATAGAAATAATAAAGAAACGAGTCCATTAGTAATTGGTCATAAAAATAGTTCAGAAGGGTTTCTGGTATTGAGAACTTATCCAAACCAAAAAGAAGTGGTAATAGCAAACTTGAAAGAGATTTGGAAAAAGCATATTGCTTACGAACCTTATCAAGGACAAACTCAGGAGCTTTTACTATCGAATGATAAAGAGACAGGCAAAATTTTTAAAGAATTATTTCTATTTCTAGCAGTCCTAACAGTAATTTTATCTGCATCTGGTCTGTTTGCACTCATGTCTTTAACTATTAATCGAAAAGTAAAAGAAATAGGCATTAGAAAAGTAATGGGTGCGAATTTTAATCAAATACTTGTTTTGATAAATAAGCCATATTTAATAGTTGTTTTCATCGCTTGGGTTTTAGGCATATCACTAGGTTATCTGCTAACTAAAGAAGCTTTTTTAAGCCAATACAAGTATCAAGTAGAGATTGGAATATTACCTTTTGTAATCTCCTTACTAGTTATTTTAATAGTAACATCAATTACTATGGGAGGCAAGGTTTTATCAGCAGCAAATTCAAATCCGTCGGATACTTTAAGAGCTGAGTAAATGAGAAGATTAGTTTTACTTTTGTAGCTCAAAACAATATTAAAACTAATAAAGTGAAGAGAGGATTTGTTTTTGGTAAATACATGCCATTCCATAATGGACACAAAGCTTTAATCGATTTTGCAAATTCTAAATGCAATGAGCTGTTTGTGGTTGTCTGTTGCAGTGATAAAGAAAAATTGCCATCTGCAACTAGAGTAAGTTGGATAAATGAAACATATGCTGATGAACCAGAGATTAAAGTAATCGAATTAAATTATAAAGAAGCAGAATTGCCCAATACTTCGGAATCTTCTACGGAGGTTTCCAAAGTTTGGGCAAATTACTTTCAATCTGTTTTGCCTGAGGTAGATTTATTGGTTACTTCAGAAAAGTATGGTGAATATGTGTCGGAATTTATGCAAATCGAACATATTTACTTCGACCAGCAGAGAATAAAAAATCCTATCTCAGCTACAAAAATAAGAGAATCTGCTTATAATAACTGGCATTTTTTACCAGATGCTGTAAAGAGAGATTTGCAAAAGAAAGTAGTTCTTTTAGGGACAGAGTGCACTGGAAAAAGCAGTATTTCAACAACACTTTTTAAGGAGTTTAATAGTGTATTAGTTGAAGAAGTTGGAAGAGAAATTATTCAAGATTCAAAAGATTTTTCCCTAGAACAAGTAAAACTGATTGCTAAAGTTCACGCTGAAAGTATTGAGAAAGAAAGCAAAAAATTAACTCCTTTTGTATTTATAGATACAGATATCCATATCACGCAATCATATGCTAAATATGGATTTGGAAAGTATCTTGAATTAGATAAAGAGATTTACCAAGCCAGTAAAGCAGATTATTATTTCTATCTAACAAAAGAATTACCTTATGAGCAAGATGGCGGTAGATTAGAAGAAGCAGATAGAAATATATTAGATGTACATCATAGAGAAACATTGAAAGATTTCGATATAAATTATAAAGAAATATCTGGTGATTGGACTTCTCGATACCAGCAAATTGCAAATTTTTTGAAGGATGTAAACTTTTATGATTGGTAAGCTTCAGTTTTTGTATTAACTTTCTTTTGTGAGCAAAGTAATTTTTATAATTCCACCCAAAGTACATTTATTAGATTGCACAGGTCCAGCACAAATTTTTTATGAAGCCAGTATGTATGGTGCTGACATAGAAATTCATTTTGCTACATTAAACAATGATACTGATATTGAAAGTAGTGCAGGTTTACATTTTTCCAAATTGGAGCCTTTTAGTCAGTTTAATTTAAGTGAAGGTGATTTTGTTTTTATACCTGGCTTAGAATATCAGCTAATTTCAGATATAGCTTTTCAGCAAACTTGCAAAGCATTTTTTACTTGGTTAAATCAGCAATATGCCAATGGAGCCAATGTTTGTTCAGTTTGTACAGGCGCTTTTTTACTGGCAGAAAGTGGTTTATTAAATGATAAAAGCTGTACCACACACTGGAAGTTTGTTAAACGATTTCAGCAAAGATATCCTACCATCGAATTAAAAAAGGAGAGACTTTTTGTAGACAATGATCATTTGTATACGAGTGCCGGAGTAGCTTCAGGAATTGATTTGGCTTTGTATTTAATAGAAGTGCAATACGGTGGAAAATTCGCTGCTGACATTGCTCGGGAAGTTGTCATTTACTTTCGACGGAGTAAAACAGATAAGCAATTAAGTGTATTTCTTCAATACAAAAATCATATGGAAGAGCGTGTCCATTCAGCTCAGGATTATATGATTGCTAATATCCAAAATTCATTCACCATAGAAGAAATTGCCGAAACTGTAAATATGAGTCCTCGCAATCTCACGAGACTTTTTAAGAAAATTACTGGAATTACCATTGGCGCTTATTTGGAAAAGTTACGAGTAGAAAGAGCAGTACATCTTTTAGCAGCGCAAAACAAAGTCGATTTTGTAGCAGACCAATGTGGATTAAAAAGTAGCAATCAACTCAGAACTTTATTAAAAAGGCATAAAGACGTTTTACCTACCGAAATCTAATTGAAAAACATGTCCTAATTCTGCGTATTGTTGTCCTTTCGCTGTGCGACTTCAGCATTTAACTTAGCCTTATAACTAAAACATAAATCAATGCTGAAACTGATCATTTTAATTTTTACGCTTTTAACTTCATCATTATTTGCACAGCCTATGGCGACTTATTATTGTCCTCCTTGTAATAGCCATTGCGACGAGTTAGAATTTACTGAAATGGGCAAATGTACTCATTGCGGAATGACATTAATTACTAAAGAAGATCTTTCCAATTTCAAAAAATCATCGCAAAAAACAATTGCTTTCTATTTGCAGTCTGGTGTAGAAGTGCTGGATTTTGCTGGCCCAATGGAAGTTTTTGCTTATGCTGGTTACGAGGTTTTCACTGTTTCTAAAACTAAAGACTCAATTATTACCCAAGGGATAATGAAAGTTATTCCAGATTATAGCATTGAAGATACTCCCAAAGCAGATATTCTTGCTTTTTTTGGTGGAAACTCAAGTGTTGCTTCTGGAGATTCTGAAGTTATAAATTGGGTAAAATCACAAGACGGAATAGAATATTACTTTTCAGTTTGTACAGGGGCTTTTATTCTGGCAGAATCTGGCATACTAGATAATAAAACAGCTACTACTTTCCACGATGCTTTAGATGGATTGGAAAATAATTATCCTAAAATAAATGTACTAAAAAATGTTCGCTTTGTAGATAATGGCAATGTTATTACCACAGCTGGCATTTCGGCGGGAATCGATGGAGCATTGCATTTGGTAGCCAAATTACAAGGTTTTGATGTGGCTAGAAAAACTGCTTATTATATGGAATACGATAAGTGGACTCCCGGTGAAGGTTTAATATTGGCTGAAGATAATCCTTATACTGATTTGGTAGCTACTTCAACTTTATCAGAATATGAAGGCCACTACGAATATAAAGACAATTTGCAACTACAGTTAGTAATTAACGAAAGAGAAAAGGCTTTAGAAGTTACCATCGGAGAAAGAACCTTTCCTTTGTTCTATTTAGAAAAGGATAAATTTCTTGATTTGGGTAAAAATGTGGTAAGCTTTCAGCGAAATGCTTCAGAACAGATAACAGGATATACCATTTCAGATACAGAAGATAGGGTATTTAAAAAACTTCCTAATTAGGCTTAAAAAGCAATATTTTGAGTGTTCGTGGTTTAATAATACAAGATTGTTTTACCTAGAAATAATGTCAAATTAACCTAAAATTAAATTTCATGGACACTCAAAATACAGAATCGCATCACTTACTGCCTAGTGGAGAATGGGAAGGTTTTTACTGTTATAGCAATTCACCTGAGCAGCACAAAATGGCTATTGAATTATCTTTTTCAGACAAAGTTGTCTCTGGTTCTGGTGAAGATGATGTAGCTCCATTTACTTGGGATGGAAATTATAATTTGGATACCTTCATCATCAAAATGATAAAGACTTATGCTACACACAAAATCTCTTATAAAGGAGATATTGATGAAAATGGCATTTGGGGAATTTGGGAAGATCTAACAGACTTAAGTGGAATGTTAGATCCCGAAACCATTAAATATATTCTAGAAAAATTTAGTGATAAAATTAAAGGTGGATTTCACATTTGGCCTAAAAAACAAAACAGTGAATCGAACCAAGAAGAATTAAAAGAATCTAAAAAATTAGCAGAAATCTATATAGAACATTTTTAATTGTTTTGCTTATCTGTATCGATCAATGGTTTTAACTTATTAATCATATTATCAAATCTGTTTGAGAGTTCATGTAGTTTTAGATATTCGATTTGCATTTTTTGGTAGTTTATTGAGCGCTTCCATAAGGAGTGAAGCACTTCTGGTAATGCTTTTATGTTATCTTTTAACACATAGGCATCTGCCGCACTAATTACAGTATCTTTTGCTGTTATTATGTTTACACTCCCAGTAACAAAAATAAATGGGGTAAAAGAATTGTATCGTCTACTTATTTGAATAGCATCATAACTATTAAAACCCGGCACATTAAAATCTGCTAAAATTACATCGGGAGAGTATTTTTTTATTTTTAATTTGTAGTCCGAGATTTCGTCGCAAACAATTATATCTATTTTGGAGCCAGCTTTTTTTAACAACTTTCTGATAATATATTGATCGGCTTCATTGTCTTCTAATAATAGAATACATTCAATTTCGCGCATACTTTAAAATTAAAGCTATTTAATTGCTTAGATTTATTTTCAGGAAATAACGCAAAAAATAATAATAATTGGCTACTTTCAATTTATTCAACAATATTAATTTATGCTCCTTTTTTTGTCCTTCGTTCATTTTTAATATTATCCATTAGTTTTTCTAAATGGATTAAATCTTGTGTCTGCATTTTATTAATTTTATCTTTTATTTTTTTGAGCATCATACCGTGCAGATCAACACTTTCACTAAGCTGCATTAAATCATGATATTGGGTCTGAATTTTTTTACTCTTAGAGCAGTTGTGTCTTCCTATTTTTAGAATGTTGGGTAAATATTCAATATTATCTCTTAATAGGTAACCATCAGCATTAGAAAGTGCTGTTTCACTTACATAGTCTTCTACAATTTTATTTGATAGAAATATAAATGGTATCCAAGGATTAATTTGCTTTGCTAACATTAAAGCTTCATTACCATTCATTTTTTGCATGTAATAATCAGAGACAATAAAATCTGGGGCAGATTGTACGAGGAGTTCTTTAAAGCTTACTTCATCTGAGCAAAGTATAATTTCAACATAATTATCATTTCTTATAAGAATGTCTTTGATTAATTGCAGATCTCTATCAGAATCCTGCAGAAAGATGATTTTTTCCATATTATAACCTATTCACTGATAAAACTGCAATTTGCTCTCATTAAGAAAATGTTAATGAGTAACAAAATTTGTCTATATTAAATATAAATATTGAATTTTAAAACAAATTTAAAGTTAAATTAAGCTCATCGAAAATAGTATAAATTATAATGAATTTCAGTAAAAGTTACATTTAAAATCCATCAATATAACTTTTCGTAGAATTAATAATACTAATATATGAAGCTAACAGAGGCTGATTTTTAGATGTGAAATATATTTTCAGCAAAATTTATATACACAATCCTTAATAAAACTAATGTCGATTAATAATAAATAAATGTTAACAATAAATAGTTAGAAAATCTATTAAATACCTAAGTGATAAGCTTATTTTTTAATAGTTATGTCTAGATTTTTATGTTATATATTTTTAAAGGCAAGCTTCATTCTGCCCATCTTGGGTATCTCCTTTAATCTATATTCGCAAAATGAAATTGGTGGTTTAGTTAATTCCTATGCTTCTGTAAAAAACATTTTGGGAGGTTGTACCATCGTTTGCGATAGTACCAGTGGTTTTAATGCGAATGACAGGGTATTAATCATTCAAATGAAAGGAGCCAGCATCGATACGCTTAACAATTCAGGTTATGGTGCTATTGATGATTTTGGCAATGCAGGTATTTACGAATTTGCTAGTGTACAAGCAGTATATCACGATACTATATTTCTACAAAATGAACTTATAAGAAATTATAATGTAAACGATGTTGTACAAGTCGTTGGAATTTCTTCTTACAAAAGTTTAAAAGTTACATCTGAAATTACGGGTAGGGAATGGAATGGAGAAAAAGGTGGAGTTATTTTTTTAGAGGCAACTGATACCATTACCTTGAGTGCAAATATAAATGGCAATGCTATTGGTTTTAAGGGTGGAGATTATTCGACTTCTTCAGATGTAATTTGTGGCTATTCAGATTATTTCTCTCACTTTAATGATGGCAACGGCGGTCGAAAAGGAGAATCAATTGTCGCATATAGTTATAATGACAGCGGGAGAGGGCCATTAGCAACTGGTGGAGGTGGTGGAAACAACCATAATACTGGCGGTGGTGGTGGAGCTAATTTTGGTACTGGTGGTATTGGTGGTAAACAGGCAAAAGGTTGTGGTACTTCATCGCCAAATGTAGGTGGTATTGGTGGTATTGGCTTTAGCTATCCTCTTTCACAATATCGCTTATTTTTAGGAAGTGGAGGTGGTGGTGGTCATCAAAACAGATCTACACAAAACTCAGATGGTGTTAGTTCTTTCGGAGGTAATGGTGGAGGTTTAGTAATAGTTTCTTCAAAAGCATTAATACACAATGGTAACAGAATAAGTGCTAATGGCCAGACTGTTACAGATATAGCCGAAAACGATGGTGCAGGCGGCGGTGGAGCAGGTGGAACTATTGCTGTTTTTGCTGAACAAGTCCAAAATGAATTAAGACTTTTTGCAACTGGTGGAGATGGTGGTAATGTAGACAATGCTAAAAGATTGAATGATTACCATGGTCCTGGTGGCGGCGGTGGTGGCGGTGTAATCTTTACCAGTTCTGACAATAATGTGAAAATTGTAACCGATTTGGTAGCTGGTGAAGCCGGTATTCTGTATTATAGTACCAATCCAGATATTGTAATACCAGGTGGTGAAAACTATGAAGCAGAAGATGGTACAGATGGTGGAATCGTAAATGATATTTTCTATCCAGAAGGTACGATTGCTTGTCCGATAGTAAGTGGTTTGCGACCAGAAAACAAATCTGAAAGTATTATTGCAGGCCAAGCAATTGAAATATCTGTAAACCCAGAAGATAATTTAGAAGATTATGTAATTGAAATTTTAGCTGGGCCACTTTTAGGAGAAATTGTAGGTATTGGTGATAGTACAGTAGCTTATGCATCTGAACCGGGAGTAACTGGTAAAGATTCAATAGAATATTCTTTGTGTACTGTAGAAGAACCTATCGTATGTAATTCGGCTTGGATTTATATAGAGTTAATACCCGACGATCGGTTGGTAGATGCTATTGATGACGAAGTTACAATTGTTGATTCACCAGCAAATGTATCTGAAAATGATTTGTTTGATACGCCAATTATCTATTCGATTGTTACACCACCTAAACATGGAAACTTTGGTCTCTCTACTTCCGGCACGTTGACCTATAGTCCGAATGAAGGTTACGATGTACCCGATACCCTAACATATTCCATTTGTACTATAGAGTTACCAGAAAGGTGCGATACTGCAACTGTGCTTATTAATACAGCACTCACTAACTATCCGCCGATAGCTTATATAGATTCAGTATTAACTGAAAAAGATGAAGTTGTAAATATTTCTCCGCTAGCAAACGACATCGACACCGATGGAGATTCCATTTTTATATTATCAACCACTAATTCGAGTCATGGGCAGGTAGAAGTAATTGGTGATGTAGTGATTTATACTCCAGAAGCTAATTTTATTGGTAGAGATACTATTGAATATATCATTCAAGATACAGGTGACCCAAGCTATAAAGGTACAGGTATAATTATAATAGAAGTGGTAGAGATTATTGAGTTGTTTATTCCAACAGGTATTAGCCCTAATGGAGATGGATTAAACGAATTTCTAATTATTGAAGGTTTAGAGTTTCTCTCTGATAATACACTTAGAATATTTAACCGTTGGGGTGAAGAAGTTTACAATTCTTCGCCATATCAAAACAACTGGGATGGTAAAAACAATGAGGGCAATCCATTACCAGATGGCACTTATTTCTATGTGGTTACTTCAGAAAATATTAAAAATAATTATTCAGGATATGTTATCATACATAGATAGATATATAGGTATAATTTTAATCTCATTTTGCTTTTGTGCACAAGTTAAAGCACAACAGCAGCAGATGTATTCTCATTATACAGCGAATGGGCTAGCAATTAATCCGGCTTATACCGGTAGTCGCGATGCAGTTAGTGGGGTTTTGAGTTACCGTAATCAATGGTCGCAAATTGATGGAGCACCAGTTACTCAAACTTTAGGTGTACATGCTCCTGTTTGGCATAAAAAAATTGGTTTGGGATTAAATATAGTTAATGATGTAATCGGTATTTCCAAAAATTTTAGCTTGATGAGTACCTATAGTTACAGGCTAAAACTTAAAAGTGGTTATTTAAGATTTGGTGTACAGGCAGGTGTGGTGAACTACAGAAATAATTGGTCTGAGGTAATTACAACTGACGAAGTTGATGCAGCTTTTTCTGGAGGAGATGAGTCTTTTTGGAAACCGAACTTTGGAGCAGGTTTGTATTTCAACAATCAAAAGTTTTTTGCGGGTCTTTCAGTACCAGTTTTAATTCCACATCAGTTAAATGATAATAATCCTGTAAACGGTGCCAAACTATATCAGCATTACTTTTTTACAGCGGGTACCTTATTAGGTTTATCTCCTAAGTTACAGCTAAAACCATCATTTCTAATAAAATATGTAGAAGGAGCTCCTGTTCAAGCAGATTTAAATGCCATGTTCATATTTAATAAGGCATTTTGGTTTGGAGGTAGTTACCGAACTAAAGATGGTGTAGTTTTTACTATGCAGTATCACACTAAAAAAATGTTGTGGATTGGCTATGCCTACGATTATCCACTTACAGATTTGAACCTAGTTACAAAAGGGTCTCACGAAATTTTTATTGGTATTGACTATCAGAAGTTGAAATCAAAAATATTAAGTCCAAGGTATTTTTAAAGGCAGAAATAATGAAACAACAGTTTGCCAAAGTGTTTAAAGGTACACTTGCAACAAATAAGTTTTTAGCTAAAATATACGCTATTGTAATCTTGCTGTTAACAGTGTTTACAACAGTAAATGCGCAAGAGGCTTCATTAAGAAAAGCGCATACTCATTACAACTATTATGAGTATGCTTTAGCTATAGATTATTTCAAAAAATCATCATCGGAGGGTAGAGTACTCACAGAAAGCGATAATATTAAGCTAGCAAATTGCTACAGATTTACCAATCAACCAGAATTGGCTGGTGAAATATATCAGCAATTGATTAACAAGTCTACTCCTAATGATAAATCAGTATATTATGAATACGGTAAATTGTTGTTGCAATTAGGTGAGTATTTGAAAGCGAAAACTATTTTAAAAAAATACCTAACTTTTAATCCAGATAAGGAAGAAGTTTTAGAATACATTAGAGCTTGTAATGCCTCAGAAGACCTCTTACAAAACAAGCTTAAAATCTTTGTAAAGAACGAATCTTTTAATTCCTCAGAGAATGATTTTAGCCCACTTTTGTTGAATGATACATTGTTTTTTTGTTCTTCGAGATTTGAAGATGAAAAGAAAAAATACTATTGGGATAACGAAGCATTCATCAATATTTACCAGCTATCAGATTCTAATAAAAGCAAAGCATTTGTGGTTCCTGGTATTATTAATACCAAAATGCACGAAGGCCCAATGGCTTACGATTCACTTAACCAAAGGCTATATTTTACCAGAAATACAAATACGATTGTAAAAGGGAATGATAAAGAATACTTATTGAATATTTATTCAGTAGAGTATAAAAATGGGGAATGGAAAAACCTAAAATCGTTTGAGCATAATATTAAGGGATATTCTACAGGTCATCCTGCTTTGAGTACAGATGGCAATTATTTGTATTTTACTTCAGACAGACCCGGAGGAATAGGTGGAACTGATATTTATTATTGTAAAAAAGAGAATGATGGTTGGTCTGCACCAAAAATTTTAGGCAAAGAAATAAACACCTTAGGGAAAGAGTTATTTCCAACATTTTCTAAAGATGGTTATTTGTACTTTTCTTCAAACTTGCATAGTGGTTTAGGTGGGCTCGATATTTTTCGAATTAAGATTATTGGAGGTTCTGCAAGGGGCAAAGTAGAAAATCTCGGTTTTCCATTTAATAGTAATAGAGATGATTTTGGATTGGTATTTAAAAATGTAAAAAAGTTAAGTGGCTATTTTTCATCAAATAGACCTGGAGGCAATGGAGGAGATGATATTTATTTCTTTAAAGAGTCTAAAATAAATATTCAGTTGGTGGTGATGGATTCGATCGAGTATAAAAAAATTCCTGATGTAAATCTTAGACTTGTAAGCGATCAAGGTATTACTGAAGACTTTGCCTCAAACGAAGAAGGTGAAATTTTGCTAGAGTTACAGGCTAAACAACGATTTATCTTTGTGTTTTCTAAGGATGAATATGTGAGTAAAAGGGTAGATTTTTCAACACAATCGCTTAACCCCACAACCGACACGCTCATATTTATAGAAATGAGAAAAGGTGTGTCTCATAAGATTGAGGGAGTAGTTTTCGATAAAGATGGTAACAACCCTCTTAAGTATGCAAAAGTTACCATGGTAGATTTAGAGAAAAATAAAAAAGAGATAACGCATACAAACGACAGTGGAAAATTTCAGTTTAATCCAGAGATAGATAAAAACTACGAAATTAAGATCGACAAAGAAGATCACTTTGTGCAAAAGATGCAAGTTTCAACCGACTCATCAAACTTTGATATTAAAGAAGAATTGGTGGTTGAGAAGATGGAAGTAAATAAGATTCTAGAGATAGAAAATATTTATTATGGTTATGATAAATATGAAATTACCGAAGAAGCTAAAGTTATCCTCGATAAAGTAATAACTATCATGAAAGATAATCCAACTGTGTTTATAGAGCTTAGCTCTCATACAGACCAACGTGGTACTGATGATTACAACTACGCGCTCTCAAAAAAGAGGTCAGATGCTGCAATTAAATATATTACAAGTAAAGGCTTAGATGCCTATCGCCTTTCTTTTCATTTCTATGGTAAATCAAAGCTGGCAGTAGAATGTCCACAAGGAGATTGCGATGAAAAAACGCATCAGTTAAACAGACGTACTGAATTTAAAGTGATAAGCTATTAGCATAACCACTTAGTTTTTTATAAATAACAGCAACAAATAAGGTAGCGGAAACCTTGCAAATTGCTGCTGTTAAGTTATGGCATTTGTTGTTTGGTTTAGTTGTTTATTGACAAGTCCAATTTAGTTTCTTGACTTTCTCAATGCTTTTAACAAGTCATCTTTAGTTACAGAATTATTGTTACCAGCATAAGATTTAGAATTATATATATCTAGATTTCTCAAAGCGTCTAATTGATTGTTGATGCCGAGTCCGAAATTTCTATTTTTTTTCATGGTAATGAGTAATTAATGTTTCATTCTCACTATAGAAATATCAGTGCCATTAAAATAAAAAAATCATTTTTAAGCGAATAGTAAAAGAAAAAGCGCTCTAATGCCATCTGAAGGCTGATTTTCTAGATTATTTTTAATCTTTAGATTTTTTTTGCTTTTGTGATTTGATAAAAAATTGTGGAAAAAAATCTCCTTTACTGTATATTTTTTGTGTAACTTTTACACACTAGGCTCTTTTTGAGAAAGGGAAATATGTAGATTTTGGCCTGTTTGTATATATATAATAGGAAAAGTGCCCAAAAGGTTTTTTGGAATGGTTTATTCTTTACTTTTTATAAACCAATCAATAAAACCATGGAAAAATCGAAAAACATATGGATGGTAGCTACTACTGTCGCTTCATTATTAGCAGCAAAAGCAACTCAAAAAGTATTAGACAAAGGTTACAAAAAAGTAAAAAAGAAAGATGCTCCTCAGCAAACTCAAAAAATGAGTAGTAAAGATAATACAATGAAAATTGTGCAATGGTCACTAATCTCAGGAGTACTTGTAAGTTTAGCCAAACTTGGAGCAGCACAAGGTGTAAGAAAGCTTTGGCTTAGAAACTATGGAGAAACACCTCCTGTAAAATAATTATCGCCATAAAGATTTATAAAAGCCCTCTCTAAAAGATGGGCTTTTTTTGTTTCTAGGGATGTAAAATGTCAATAAGCCACAACCCAGCAGCAGTTAGAAAGTGTGGAATCCACGTATACTATTAGCTACAATATTGTGGAACACTTACCCCGATTTGTTCATAAAAAATGAATTGAATTTCATTAAAAATACCCATATAGGCCCTGTGAGGCTGTTTTTAAGATAATTGCATAGATATTGGCTAATATAAATCACAAGCTTAATTATCAATAACACAACTATAAAACAAATGAACCTCAAATATAACATAGGCTTAGTATTAAGTGGAGGCGGAACCAGAGGCATAGCTCATCTTGGAGCTATAAAAGCTATGGAAGAAGCTGGCGTAAAACCAGAAATTATTTCTGGAGTTAGTGCAGGATCAATTATAAGTGCATTATATGCGAGTGGAAATTCTCCTGATGATATATTTAATATCCTATGCGAGCAGAAATTTATAAGTTGCTCTAAGCTTAGTTTTGGATTAAAGGGATTGCTAGAAATGAGGGGCTTGAAATCTGCAATTAGTAAATATTGTAAAGATACATTTGAAGAGTTAGAGATTCCAATTTATGTAGGAGCAACAGATTTGAACAGTGGAAAAATTACTTACTTTAACAGTGGTAATTTAATAGATGCGGTGGTTGCATCATCAAGTATTCCGATTATATACAATCCTGTTGTACTAAATGGTAATACTTATATAGATGGAGGCATTGTAGACAATATGCCGGTTAGTCCGATTTTGGATAAAACAGAGAACATTATCGGAGTAAATGTAAACCCGGTAGATAATCTAGATAGAATCAATAATTTATTCGATGTATTGTCGAGAACATTTCAGATTGCATCTAGATCCAATGTAGAAGGGGCGAGATTTTGCAATATTTTAATAGAACCTCCAGAGCTAATTAAATTTAGTTTTCTAGATAATTCTAAAGCTGAGGAAGTATTTAATATCGGATATAAATCAGCAAAACAAAAAATTCACTCTTGGCTAATTGGCGACAGTGAGAGTGCGAACAAACAATTAAAACCAGAACACGAAAGTATTAATATTCATAAGCTTTCAGAGGCTTGTTAATTATAAACCAGAAAGCTTAACATAAATCAGATAATCCTTAATTAAAACCAACATTATGAAATTTTCTATTAAAGGTATACTTACTATTTGCATTGTAGTTTTTTCAGCAGCAGTTGCATCTGCTCAACAAGACAAAGTAAAATTTGGTGTAAAAGGTGGTCTTAATATGTCTTACTTAAATGTAAATTCAGTATTAGACGAAAACTTTAGAGTAGGTTATCACATTGGTGTTGCTAGTGAAATTCCAGTAAACAATATGGTATCAATTCAACCAGAGGTTTTGTATTCTACTAAAGGTGTAAAAGGTGATATCTCTTTGTTAGGATTAAATGCAAGTAGCACATTTAAGCTAAACTACATAGAAGTGCCAGTAATGTTAAAACTAAACTTTGCAGAATTTTTTGATGTACATATCGGTCCATACGCAAGTTACCTGATTAGCTCAGATATATCTACCAGTGGAGATTTAGGTTCTTATGAGTTTAATATAAACGAAAACGATTTGGAAGAATGGGATTTTGGTTTAGGAGCAGGAGCAGGAGTACATTTAGATAACCTAGAATTAGGAGTAAGATATAATCAGGGATTAAGAGATGTAGGTAAATCTACAGCATCTAGCTTAATACTTGGAGACGCAAAAAATTCGGTAATACAAATTTACGCAGCATTCGGGTTATAATTCTAATCCATCAAATTTAGAGCTTTTTACTAGTCATAATTTTTATGATACTGGCTGAGTATTGCCCAGATGTAATTAGCTCAACAATAAAATTCAATCGTGTATATGACCAACAATACTAACTGATTGCGAATCAGTGGATACTAAAACTAAATGTTTAACTAAAATAAACTAAAACCATGAATGACTCACAGAAAAAAGTATATAGCGAGATTAAAGGTATAATGAAGATATGTAAAGACGGCGAAGTAGGATATAGAAATGCCGCCGAGCGTATCGAAGAAGAAAGTACTTCTACATTATTTCTAAGATTATCTCAGCAGAGAAAAGCTTTTTATTCAGAATTGGAAAGAGAAGTAGAGATCTTCTTTGGAGAAGCACCTCTACCAGGTACTAGCATTAAAGGTGATATGCACCACATCTGGCAAGATGTTAAAGCAACATTTACTGGTAATTCAGCAGAAGAAATTATCGAAGAGTGTATTCGTGGCGAGAAAGCAGCTTTAAAAGAATACGAAACAGTATTAATTAAGCAAGAAATGCCATTGGCATTCCAAGAGATACTAGCTAAGCAAGGAAGTCTTATTAAAAGTGCTTTGGCACAAATGGAGCTTCTTGAAACAGCAGTAGATTAACTGAAACTATTATAGAAAATCAGCCCTGGTAAGCGACAGAGAGGACTAAATTTTTTAATCTTTTTTCCTGTATTGCCCTTCAGGTAAGAAGCAGATTATGTTTGTCGGGGCTGTTATTAACTAACACATATTTAATCAGCAAACAATATTTTTTTAACTAAAATCAATTTTTCAAGATTGTTTGCTGGTGAACTTAAACCATTTAAAACTTAACTTTTTAAACTTTTTACCATGAAAAGAATAATTGAAGTAATACTCGCATTTTTTATTCCCCCAGCAGCAGTAGCAATGAAAGAGGGGTTATCAAAAACATTTTGGTTAAACCTGGTACTAACATTAATATTTTTTATTCCGGGTATGATCCACGCACTATTAGTAGTAGTATAAAGCAAGCACATTCAACCAGTTACCAACTCAATAATTAACCAATAATTTAAGATTATCAGTACTAAAAATTTAAAACCATGTTAAAGAGAGCAATATATATATCAGCAATATCAAGTGTAGCATTTTTCACGTCTTGTCATGTAGAAAATACTAAGAAAGCAGAAGTGCCAGATGTAGAAGTAGATGTAGATGAAGGAGAACTTCCAAAATATAATGTGGAGTGGGCAGATGTAGATGTTAAAACCAGAACTAAAACTATAGAAGTACCTAAGGTAGTAGTAGTAATGGAAGAAAAAGAAGTTGAAATACCATATGTAGATTTCGATATGCCAAACTCTAAAGAAAAAGAAGAGAAGGTAGTAGATGTTGAGATCGAGGTAACTGGTGAAAGCCAAGAAGTAAATATTGAAGAAGTGTATTTAGCAGATAACAATCTGGTAGTAGTATCTAAACTAGAAGATACTGGTAAAAAATTAGGTGATCAAAAAATGCGTGTATCTGACAGAATCATTATAAACCTGCCAGAAGATAAAGATGTAAGAGTAAAACATTATGTAATTGGTAATAGACCTGCCGGTTCATACAATAACAGGTATAGTTTCATTAGCTCGAAGTCTGAGATTCCTGAAGATATCAGCCACGCAAAACAAATTATATAAGCCTTGGTCGGGCAAACTTAGGTAAGTGTAAAAGCTTCTGTTAAATCGGAAGTTTTTACATACCTAAATCAAAAAATTCAAGATTTAAAATCAACAAACCCTAATTTAAATTTAACCACAATGAACAATTCAAGTGCAAAGAAAAAATTTGCAAGGATGGGTATTGCGACAAAAGGTGTTGTATACTTTCTGGCAGGTATTTTAACTACAATGGCAGCCTTAGGGCAGGGAGGTCAAAAAACTGGTAGCAAAGGAGTTTTCAGTTTTATACAAAATCAGGCTTTTGGTCAGGTTTTACTAGCAATTATTGCTTTAGGTCTAGCAGGCTATGTTTTCTGGCGTTTATATCAGGCAATTGCAGATCCAGAAAATAATGGAGATGATGCAAAAGGAGCAGCTTTAAGAGTAAGCTATGCAATTAGTGCGGTAATTTATGGTACTTTAACGTATACAGCAATTAAAATGCTTACCGGTTCAGGTTCTTCTGGAGGAAGTTCAAAACAAAGTATGGTAGCATCGATTCTCGAAAAATCTTACGGACCTATAGTTGTAGGTATTATAGCAGCTTGTTTATTTGGTAAGGCAATCTATCAGTTCTACAGAGCATATACTGGTAAGTATAAAAGTAAAATTAAAATGCACCAACTTAATCATAAGGCAAGAAACCTTGTATTAAAAGCAGGTAAATTTGGCTATGCAGCAAGAGGTGTAGTAATTACGATTGTTTCATATTTCTTTCTTAGAGCAGCAATTGAATCTAATGCATCGCAAGTAAAAGGTAAAGAAGGCGCTTTTGATTTTATTCAACAGTCTGACTGGGGATCAATATTACTAGCTATAGTTGCAATCGGGTTAGTTGGTTACGGATTCTTTATGATAGTAAAGGCACGTTACAGAGATATGAGTGCAGTAAGATAAGTGAACTTATCCGCTACATAATTTATAGAAGACATTTGCAGATCAAATAATTTTAAACATAAAAATGAAGATAAATAAAAGTACAGAAGTACTTGTAATAGGAGCAGGGCCATTAGGTGTAGAGTGCAGTGTGAATCTGAAAATAAATGGCATAGATCATATGCTTGTTGATGCAGGCTGTTTGGGTAATACAATATTAAAATGGGATAATAACACACATTTTTTAAGTACGCCAGACAGATTGGAAATAGCTGAAATACCATTTCAGAGTGTAGACCAGAAATCGCCAACTGGTGAAGCTTACCTATCATATCTTCGTAATGTAGTTGAAATATTTGATCTGCCTCTTTTTACTTATCATAAGGTTACAGAGGTAAAAAGAGAAGGTAGCAATGGCTTTGCAGTAAAGCTTTCACATAAAAATGCTATTTTCCAGATAAGTACTAAAAAGATTATTCTGGCAAGTGGAGGAATGAATGAGCTAAGTAATATGGGAATACCAGGAGAAGAATACAGCTTTGTTCATTCTAATGAAAATATCAATCATAAGTACTTTAGAAAAAAGGTTTTAATAGTAGGTGATGGTAATTCTGCCCTAGAAAAAGCGATTAGAGCTTTTAGAATGGGAGCAGATGTTTCTTTGCTTATCCAGCAAGAAAAGCTAGATGCAGAAAAAGTAAGATTTGAATATTTGCGAGAATGCAGATTGCTTATAGAGAAAGAGAAGATAAGACTCATTTCAAAAGCCCAAATTGAAAAGATTGACGAAAATGGTAATTGTTTCTTTAAAATTATGGGGATCACCTACGATGATAATTTCGACTTTATAATAAAATGTGTCGGCTACAATTTTAACGAAGCTTTGCTTAAAGAAGCAGGAGTAGAGCTAGACGAAGATAAAGTACCGTATTACGATAAAGAAACAATGGAAACCAACATTCCCGGAATTTATTTAGCCGGAACAGTGGCTGGCGGCTTACGCGATATGGAAAAGCTATTTATTGGAACTTGCCATAGCCATGTAGAAAAAATTATTCATCATCTTGATGATAGCAGTAAAACCAAAACTGGCAGCCCAGCTAACAGAAAATATTCATTCAAGTACGAAGATGTGCAGTTTCCACCAAGTGAGGTTTGAGTGTATCTAACTAATAATACCCAAGTCTAACAGTTTTTGATACTGTTCTGGGTCTGATGCTTTTAAGTCTTCAAATTTCTTTTTTTGTTCTTCTAACTTAAGCTCAGCCTCAGTCAATTTGTTTTTGCCTTCCTTCCAATCGTTTACAGGTTTAATAATTTGTAGTGAGATACTTTCGATTAGATGATTTTCATCTTTGTAGTTAAAAATCGGCAAAACGGAGTCGAATCTTTTCCAATGCTCAAACATTGAATACGATCTTTCTTTTTCTAATAAAATGGGCAAAATTGGAACAGATGGAAAAAATGGGATAATATGCGATAACTCTTGAGGAATACTTTTAGCATCAGTTAAATCTGCAATTACAAATTTTGCCATGTTAGCAAGTAGTTGAATTGTTTCTGTAAGATCGCGATTGCTAGATGGTTCAAAATCGAAAATAATGGGGGCTAAGTCGTATTTCTTTAAGTTTTCTCTAAGTGCATCTAAAACTACTTTTCGTTCCTTATAAAATCGACCTAAAATCAATACTGTTTTAGAAGTAACTGTATTAATCACATTCCTTATTTTCTGATTGTTGATAAGCAAATAGATGAATTGAGCGACTTCTATATCATCTACAGTGATGGCAATTTCATCTTTTTTAGAAATATTAAGTTGAGACTGTACTGTATTTTCTAAGCTTAAATCCCAAGCAGAAACTCCGTATATATTACTATGTGAAAGTTCAGCATTATTAAGTATAGTTCCTATCATGATAGCATGATTAAAATCTACTTTATGTAATCGAGCGCCAGTAAAATCACAATATGTTAGATTGGTGTCTTGTAAATTAGCATTAGTGAGATCTGCATTTTCAAAATTTGATGCAAGGAGGTTAGACATGCCTAAATTAGTTTTCATCAAGTTTGAATTACTAAAATCAGAAATTTGTAATTCACACTTTATTAAATTTGCACCTTTTAGGTTTGAGTTTTTAAAGTTACAACTGTTATAAGTTGTACTAAAAAGCATTGTATCTTGAAGATTTATGTTGCTAAAGTCAAATCGATAAAAACAGTTACGTTTATTATTAGGTACAAGGTAGGCTCCTTGAAGATTTATATCTTTATTTCTTGATCTAAATGTATTCCAAGATTCAGTATCCCAACCATCAATTCTGGCGACTTCTATTATTTGCTCACCGTTTCCTCCACCAAAATCTGCATTTTTGTATTTAAACACACCGGTACTTTTTTGAAAAGCGACATGTTTCAAATTAGCATTAGAAAAATCAACACCATCTAATTTTGTATTTCTAAAATTAGCACCTTCAAGATTTGCATTTCGGAATTGAGCAGATCTTAAATCTGCTCCATCAAAAGAGATGTTTTTTAAGTTTGAATTTGAAAAATTTGTATTAATTAAATTAAACTGATCAAGCCTAAAATATCCAATTTCTTTTAAATGATTTTTTTTATAGTTTTCTTCAAGTTTGGTAAAGTCAATATTACATAGTTGCGGAATTATATTTTTGTTTACATCTCTCCATTCATTCCATTTAGTAGCCCCATCTAACCACTCATTTGTACATTCTATAAGAAATTTTTCATGATCAGGGTTTGCTTTCATAGTAGTGTATAATTGAAATAAATAAGCGTAAATGGGATATTTTAATATAGATTGGATTAACCAGATAATTTTACAAAAAAGGCATAAAAAAAATCAACGATTGCTGATTTTTTTACTGGAAATGTAATGATACTTTACACTAGTTGAGAATAGTTTCCTCACTCTTAAGTGCTGTAAGTAATGTATGGTAAATAAATCCGTGTTGGCCATTTAGCAATTTTACTCTGTAAAAATCATTTGAAACGGCTTTTACTGCTACTGTTGCCCCACTTCTTAAAGTTGTATCTACCTCATTTTTAAGACTAGGACCCACTCTTACATTGGCACTGTTTTTTACTTTTCCATATTTATTATTTAATAAATCTATGGCATTGCTATTTACTTCTTTGGGGTAAATAGAAACATTATCTATAAAAGGTAATGGGTCTACAGGACCGTGCCCAGTAGAATAAATACCGAAGTGCAGGTGTGAAGCTGTAAATTTGGCATTACCAGTATTACCTACTGTTCCAATAGTATCACCGACTCTCACTATTTTAGTTTTAATGTATTGAGAATCTAGGTGTGCATAATATAAGCTTCTTTTTTTCTGTGGCTGATAAATCCAAATGGCTTTACCACCAAGCTTGTTTTCTGTGGTACTAGCTAAGCCAGATACTGCTGCAATTACCGGTGTTCCTTTAGGGGCAAAAATATCTATGCCTTCGTGAGAGCGAACACCACCATCTCTGCTAGCTCCCCAATAACTTTGAACTGCTCTGGCATCTTTACCAGCAACAGGAAAAATCATCTGAGGTTTTTTGCGAATAGAAACATCATAATATCCTTGTGAAAGCAATTCGCTTTGTAATTTAAATATGTAATTACCTGCATCTTTTATTTCAAGTTCTAGTATGCTATCTCCTTCTTCAAAATAAGCAATTCTTTCTGTATCAAGTTCATCACTATAATTACCTGAGGTTTTAAATAGCTCAGCAAAAAGTTTATCTTTTGATTGTATATCGATTACAAGTATTTCACCAGTTTTTAAATCAAAGATAAAAGATGAAGCCTGTGGAGCTCTTGCCGAAAAGTAACCCGTTTCTTTATAAGGTATACTTATAGATACAGTGTTATATATGGCCGAGTCCCAAGAAGTTTCCCATTTGTAAATTAATGTAGAATCAAACACATTAACCTTTTTTACCGAACTCGAATAAGCTTGTCTAGGTGAATATATATTTAATATCTCTTTTAATTTGTTGCATGAGATTAATACAAGTGTAATACCAATAAAGGCTCTAAATGTATTTCTGTACATGATAGTAATATGTCTGTTAAGGTTAATATCAATTAGACAAAGGCATACTGATGCAGATTTAATTTATCAATCTACTTAGCACCTTTGCTTAATTTCTTACTTGATTAGTCGATTTGTTTTCTTTGAAAGTAATTAGAAAGGTATTTGAACTTGATAATATGTTCGTGTATTACCTGCACCATTTCTGAATCCCAGAATTCGTAATGATCTTTAAGAAGTTTACTTAAAAACATAATTATCTTAGACAGATGGAATTTAATGGAATTGTTTTCAGTTTCATTCTCCATTTTCCTTTCAGGTGTATCGATAGAAAAATTCTCAACTTCATCTAAAAACAGATCTATGTCTTCATCTACATGCTCGATAGATAGCTCTTTATTTAGATGTCTGTATTTCTCATGGTATTTAGCCAAGTATAAAAAGCAATTCACATGTTTAATATATGAATCTAATATATTATCGATAGCATTTGTGCTGGCTAATGGTATATTTTGTTTTTGTCTAGTCTCAGTATCTTCAGATTTCAAATACATAATATTATAAGTCTGGTTAATTATTACCATAATATTATGTGAATTCCATGCCGACAGCCTACCAAATCAGTTAAGTTACTGATAGTCAGAATTATATGAATAATTAAGCATATTCAATATGTATATACACAGTTTTTATGTAGAAGCACTTACACAAAATTGTTTACATATTACTCATTTACCTTATTAGAAAGGTTAAATTATCTTATAAAGATTCGATTTATAGTATTTATGTAAGTAGTACTCACATACATTCAATTAGCTTTGAATTTGTAAAGTCGATAAGATACACTTAAAAACAGCATGTTTGTATTTACTTTAAAATGATAACTATTTCCCCAAACATTAAGGTTATTAGTAATTGAGTTTGATAGTTGGTTCTGGTAATTTAATTCCAAAATTAGTTTTCAAATATCTACTCTAATACCTGCATTATAATGTAAAGTAAAATTTTTAGGTGTTTTATCTAAATAGTTAATTACATCATTCAAACCAGGGTGAAATCGTTCATCTACATCGATATACGGAGTATTTAAGGCAAAATTAAAATTAGGAGAAATGCCAGCAAAGAACTGTGTCCTTTTCAATATTATAAAACTAGCCGAAATTTGTAAATCTATGGTGCGAGTGGTTATTAATCCTGTTTTTTTTAAGGGTGAGCCAAATCTGGATATTTCTTCTTTATTATAAAGTGTTAAACCAACATATTTAGAAAAATAATTAATATCTATTCGTGTAGATAATCCATTGGTTAGTTTATAATCGGCAAATAATCCGATAAATGGATTTCCAAAACTACTGGTTTGAGTTTCAATTACAATACTATCACAAAGGGCTGAACCAAATCTTTGTTGTCCGTAAATGCCAAACTTAGGTCCAAATGAGAATTGATTATTTTGGGCATGAGCACTATCAATTGCAAAAAAAATAAAGACAGTAATAATGTAATTCCTCACAATTGAATTCTTAAGTTGAAAAAATAAGATTATAGTCTTATAGCAGAAGAAGGTTATTATACGACGAGCTATGCTAAATATAAGGCATCATACTCTTTGTTTTAAGTATAGCTTATTTTTTTATTCGAGATATGTTTTGGTCTGTCTATATATCTCTGTTCTTCAGGATTTAACTCTACTTAATAGGCAAGCAGTAATCTTGTTTTATAAGCAATTACTGCTAAAAAATGCTAATTGTGTGGAATTTGGGAACTAAAATACTCAAAATTGTAACCATTTCACCACAACATTTCTTGGTATCAATTTTTTTGATATTTCTTGGCACACCGTTAAACAACTGATTATCAGTTTATTAACTGGTTTTATTCGATTTTTCTGAATTGTGGTACTTATTTTTCATATGTACAATCAGAAACCAAATTTAAAATATCAACATAAAAGCGATGAGAACATTAAAATTTATTTTTCCAGTATTTTTTGGAGCAACAGTATTTTTCACGAGTTGCGATACTTCACAAAGGTCATCAGATAGTGCTTACGAAGAAATGTCAGATGATTTTGAAGAAAGAAGAGAAGATCTAGCAGAAAGCATTGAGGATCAAATGGATGAGATCGACGAAGAAATTAGAATTAACGAATCTAAATTCGAGCAATCTTCTGAAGAAGTAAAATCAGACATTAAAGATGAGTATAATGATGCTAAGCAAAACCTGATGGAAATTAGAAAAGAATTAGATCAGGAATTAGACGAAGTACAAAACTCAACTGAAGATACTTTCGACGATATTGAAACCAAATTTAAAAACACTACTGCAAAAGTAGATAGCGAACTTAAAGAGTTTGGTCAAAAAGTAGAAAACTTATTTGAAAGCTAATAAATATAACTGCCAAGCAATAAACCAAATAATCTAAACACATAAACTAACACTAATCCGAAAGGATATACAACTTAACCAATTGCAATAATCAACCAGCAATGAACAAAGGGTTTAATTTACTATCTATCTTACTACTTTAACAAGGTAGATAGTAGATGCCCAAACTAACTACTAACACAAAGTCTGTAAATAATTACTATAGCAATCCAGCTAGATTAAGGCAAATAAAAAATGGCTATATGTAATCTTAAAATCAGGCAAATTAACCAAGCAGTTTTACTGCAAACAACATAAAACAATTAGCACTTAAACATAAATTTTAAACACAAAAACTTAAAAACCATGTTACGTTGGACAATAGTATTTTTCGTAGTAGCCATAATTGCAGCAATTTTAGGATTCGGTGGTATAGCCGCAGGTGCAGCTTCAATAGCTAAAATTTTATTCTTTGTATTTCTGGTAGTATTTGTAATCTCTCTATTAATGGGACTCACCAGAAAACGACTATAAGCCATAACACTTAAATAACAACTGAACCAAATAAACAACCACGAATAACTAACACAGTATCAAACGCAATATAATAAACCAAATAATCAACAACCATAAATAGATTCATGCAAACAGCAAAGAGATAATTGATATTTAACTAGGTTATCCTTGCTAAAAAAATTCGATACAGTTCGAATAGAAGATAGATTTAAAATCTAAGTATAAAAATATAAGATAGATAAACTAAGCGGTAAGTATTTGTAAATGGGAAAAGCCACTTCAATTTGAGGTGGCTTTTTTATATTATTCTACTACTTTAAAAATTCCTCTTTGATCTTCGCTGGCAGAAATTAAAGTCCAACCTGTATCGGAGTTTTTATCATCTTTACTAGCAAATACTCTCCATCTGTAAGTTTTTCCAGTTTCTAAAGCTGCTATTGAGGCACTACCATCTGCATTGTATTTTACAGATAACTGGCTCGATGGAATCACTACATTTTTTGAAGGAAGTTCGTCTGCAGTTGCACCAAAACCTCCCCAAACTACATTGCCATTCATATCGCTCACTTCTATCACATAATCAGAAGTACTTGAGTAGGCAGTCCACTCGAAAGTTGGCGTAGTGGTATTAATTTCAATAGGAGTTAAATCATCACTTGTATTAGTAATTGTATTTACCTCTACAGTATTGGTAATATCAAAAGTGAGCTCCACTGCATCGTCATTAAAAGTAACTTCTGTTTCACCAAACTTGGCAATTCTGTCTGGGTCCATTACCCTTGAATCATTTTCGAAGGTAGCTCTGGCGATAAACGTTCCAGAAGGTACATTGCTAATCTCAAATGATTGACTGCTCGAAAATGTATTTAATCCGGGAATAGCTTGTTTTGTAATCGGATGAACTAAAGCAATATCTACATCTTTATTTGAAGCAGATAAGTTTCTTATTGTACCATTAAATACACCAGCACTTCCACTTTGCATACTAATATTATTATCAGCAGACTCGGTGTTTGATGTAACAGTAACATTAATACTAGTTGAAGCATAACCTTTAATCCAAGCATCTGCCTGATAGCTACCTGCTTCCACATTAAAAATTGAGAATTCACCAGATTCGTTGCTATAAGCCGAGAAAGCTGTTTCTCCTGAAATTACAGTTACCAAAGCACCTGCAATCGCATTTCCACCTTCTTTTACTGTACCTGATATCCAACCATTGCTTGTACCTTCAATAGCAAGCATTTCATACTCTAATGATTTTGTTGCCCCAGCTGTAATTTCGAATGGAAGTGGAGACATACTCAATGGAGGAATATCTTGGTAACCTTGTTTGTTTAACCTGAGATAGTACGACCCTTCATTCAATTCTAAAGTAAAATTGCCATCTGCATCTGTTTCTAGTGTTTCAATAGGCTCGTTGGTGTCGGCATCAAACACAGTGATTAATACTTCTGCCAAGCCAATTGTTGTACTTAGCTCTAGTACATTACCTTCAGCATAACCTGTTGTATCGGTTTCATCATCTTTGTTGCACGAGCTAATGATAAATGTTAAAAAGAGAAATAATAGAAATATTGGATTCCGCATATAAGTTTTAATTTTTTATATGCTTAACGTTTGTTTACATGTCGGAAGATGTTTCAAAGAGTCTTTTTCGATGTATAAACATCTATTGCAATTTAAATTAAAATGTCATTTTTGAAAGAAAAGCCTGATTTTATCATTTGAGTAAGTTCACCATTTTTTGGAGAGTTTGATATAGATAAAATTATTAAAATTTAGAAGAATTTTGCCATTATGTCTATAAATGCAATAATATTTTAGTACAAATTGAATTTTAAAATAAACTAAATTTTAACAAAAAGACTCATGGCAGAAATTAAAGGAATTGAAGGTTTAACCACAGAGCAAATAAACAAGGAATTGCAAAGAGGGGCGAAGTTCGTCGTTTTTCAGTACTGTATTTCACTTATTGTAGTCACTTTTAAAAGAGGGAGTGATATTTATTTTATTAGAGAAGGAGAGTCTGCGGTTGGCAAGGGTATTGGATATACTTTGTTAACTTTTTTTGTAGGTTGGTGGGGAATACCATGGGGGCCGATTTACACTATAGGTTCTTTGTATACAAACTTAAGTGGTGGTAAAGATGTAACTCAAGAAGTTTTAAATGCATCTCATCAGAGTGCACAGCACGTATAATAAGTATTATATCGATTAAGCCTCTTTAGCATTTTTAAGATGTTAAAGAGGCTTTTTTATTTTATCAGGTTTTAAAATCAGAATTAACAAGTAGATACAAAAACTTAGCTTTTACTTCATTTTTCCTTAACCTTTCATGCTTGGGTGCTATTCTTTTTTTACAGTACTTTGGCCACATGTTATATGCAAATCATAAAGACTTTAATAACTCTAGCGATCAAGAACTTTTTGATCTGATAAAGAGAGGTGACCAGCAAGCGTTTAATGAGCTTTTTAATCGCTATTGGAAGAGTCTTTATGCATTTTCTTTCAGTACTTTTCAAGATAGCAACTTATCTGAAGATGCCACCCAAGAGGTTTTTACTAGTTTGTGGGAGAAGCGCCAAAAACTAGTTGTACAGAATATAAGAGCATATTTATTTCAGGCAGTAAAGTTTCAGATTGCGGCGAGTATTAGAAAATCAAGATTTACCGATCTGCACATAAAAACCATCGATAAGATCAACTACATAAGAGATGTAGAGGAACAGATGAATTATCAGGAACTGGATAAGAAGCTAGAAAATACTTTGCAAGAATTACCAGAGAGATGTAGACAAATATTTTATATGAGTCGCTTTGAGCATTTGAGTAATCAGGAGATAGCAGACAAATTGAATATTTCTAAAAGAACAGTAGAAAATCAAATTAGCAGAGCGCTTCAAAAAGTAAGCAGTGCAATCGAAACCTCTTATTTTATCTTTTTACTGGTTTACTACTTCGTAAAATAACACGAATCTTACTATTGGACATATAAAGGTGAGTTGGACATGTGTTCGATTCACCTTTTTTATTACTCTTTCATGTAGTGATAAAACTAGTTAAAGTTACCAGATCTTTATCCAAATGTTTTAAGATTATGAACTGTATTAACAGTTTATTAAATCAACTAAAATTTGACTTTTGAGTGTGTGAGTTTTTGTCCCTTCGCGATACATACCCACAAAAGAAAGATTATGACCAAAGAAGAGTTTTTCAACCTTGCTGACAAATATGCCGAAGGGACAGCTTCAAAAGAAGAGATTTCTTTTTTTGAAGAATTTCTAGAGCGGATGCATGAACATCAGCAAAGTTGGAATTTAGAGGCAGATGAGAAAATTCGATTAAGGATACTTCAAAAAATAAATAAAAGTATACACAAGCCTCAAACTAATTATAAAGCTTACAAAGGAATTAGAGTGGGAGCTATTGCTGCTTCTGTATTGGTTTTAATCTTTGCAGGTCTTTTTGTTTATAATCTTAATAAACCTGTAAAGCCTGTAAAAAAGCTCGTAGAGTTAAAGGTAAAAAAAACAGAAAGAGGTCAAAAAAGCATCATTTACCTGAGTGATGGAACAACTATAAAATTAAATGCTGAAAGTGAATTGATCTACTCAAGTTTTGCAGGACAAGATGTAAGAGAAGTTGAGTTAAAAGGAGAAGCATTTTTTGATGTAGCCAGAGATACTTTACATCCTTTTATAGTAAAAACAGGCAATGTAAAAACGCAAGTGTTAGGTACTTCTTTCAACATAAACAGTTATGCAGAAAATAAAGATTTGAAAGTAACTGTAGCCACGGGCAAAGTACAAGTTAGTGATACTTTAAATAACCAGTCAGTTTTACTGACACCAAACGAGCAAGCAAGTTTCAATTTTGAATCGGAAGCACTCACAAAAAGAACAGTTGATTTACAGGAATACATTTCTTGGAAAGATCACATCATATATTTTAATAAAGTAACCATAAATGAAGCTGTTGCCATTTTAGAGAAATGGTATGGAGTAACAATTCAGCTTGAAAATAAAGCCATTGGTGACTGCATAATTAGCGGTAAATACAGCAACGATAACCTAAAGAATATTCTTGATGGCATTAAGTACATCAAAAATATAGATTACGAATTCAAGTCCGGCCAGACAATCATATTAAAAGGAAAATCATGTAATTAAAAACCTATGTAAAAAAATTACTAAAGACCTTTATTCAACGAAAAATCACGATCCTAATAGTTTTCAAATAAGAACTTAATTATGAAGAAAAGTTTAATAAAACTTTTGATGCGAGCATCAAAACAGCTATTCTATGTCTTTCTCGCACAGATTCTATGTTTAAATCTGTTGTTTGCGGCGCCAACTTCTGGGCAAAGTGTAAAAGATATTTATATCTCAGTTACTGCTAATCGTGTAACACTTTTGCAGTTATTCAATCAAATAGAAAACAAGACTTCTTTCACATTTATGTATGATGAAAAAGTTTTGGGTAATACAGAATCGTTCTCTATTTACGATGATAGCATCAGTGTAGCAGATTTGCTATTACACATTGCAGAAAAAACTGGTTTGCGCTTTAAGCAAATTAATGAAAACATATTTGTTACTCGCAAAGAAACTAAGGTTGCAGAACCAATAGAAAACTTCTTAGAGATTACTATTACTGGTAAAGTAATAGATGCTGAAACTGGAGAGCCACTAATTGGAGCCAGCGTAGTGGTAAAAAATACAAGAGTTGGTGGCATTACAGATGTAAATGGTAAATTTTCTTTAAACATTCCCGATAATGCTGAAGCGCTTGTAGTTAGCTATGTAGGTTATGAGGCTAAAGAAGTAGCAATTGGCAACCAAACCAGTTTCGAAATTACATTGGCTACAGATGTATCTGATTTAGATGAAATTGTAATTATCGGATATGGTGACCAAACAAAAGCAGATGTTACAGGTTCGGTTACTCAGATTACCGAAAAGGAATTCCGTCAGGGTATTAACACTTCGCCAGATAACTTATTACAAGGTAAAGTAGCAGGTGTGAGAGTAGTGCCAACGAGTGGTGAGCCAGGTGCAGGAATTAATGTAACCATTCGTGGTGTAGGTTCTATTCGTAATGGTAGTACTCCACTTTTCGTGGTAGATGGCGTGCCTTTATCAAACGAAGATGCTAGCCCTACTGGTAGCGATGTTGGCTTCGGTTCTTCTGCTGCTAAAAACCCATTAAACTTTTTAAATACCAGCGATATTGAGTCTATCAACGTATTAAAAGATGCTTCTGCAACAGCTATTTATGGAGCAAGAGGTTCTAATGGTGTGGTAATTATTACCACCAAAAAAGGGTCGAAAGGAAAAGCTACTTTAGGTTTAGATAGTTATGTTGGTTTCTCTAATCTTTCTAATAAACTAGATGTATTAAGTGCAGATGAATACAGAGAAGCTCTAGGTACAAATACAGATTACGATCACGGTGGAAGTACAGATTGGCAAGATGTAATTTTTAGAAATGCAGTAACATATAACAATGCGTTGTCATTCTCAAAACAGACTGATTCTGGTAATTACTATGTTTCATTGTCTAATATGGATCAAGAAGGTATCGTAGAGAATAGTAAATTAGAGCGTATTACTGGTCGAATAAATGCTACAGAAACTTTTCTTGACGATGAGAGACTAAAAGTAGATTTACATTTAACAGCAAGTGAAACTAAAGATTTTGCTGTTCCAACTAGCGATGACGGTGGATCGAACGGTCAGTTAATTGTTCATACATTAATGGCTAACCCAACACAAAATGTATTTGATGCAAACGGTGACTATACTAACTTCAATTTAAATGCACATTATAACCCTGCTTACTTACTAGATATCTACGAAGATCAAACTCGTACTTTAAGAGTTTTGGGTAACATCCAAACTTCTTTCCGTATCTTCGATGGTTTAGAATATAGGTTTAATGCCGGTTTAGATAGATCAATTGCTGAAAGAAACATTACGATTTATCCGAACATTACCGACCTGAACCAAACAGGTATGTATGTGCAAAATAACATTGAGTCTAAAAGTTCATTAATCGAACACTACCTTACTTACAATGCAGATTTTGGCTCACACGATATCACAGTTTTAGGTGGTTTCTCTTATCAGAAATTTGAAAACTCAGGTACATCTTTTTCAACTACCAATTTAGCAGATAAAGAAGATGGAGTTTCTCCAATGAATAACCCGGGCTTTGCAGGAACACAAAATGGCTTACCATCTGGTTCTGCTCAAGTAAATGAGTTACAGTCTTACTTCGGTCGTGTAAACTATTCTTTCGCAGGAAAATATCTTTTAACAGCATCAATGAGAGCTGATGGTTCAACACGTTTTGGTGAAAACAACAAGTATGGTTACTTCCCATCTTTTGCTGCAGGTTGGAATATTTCAGAAGAGAATTTCTTAGCGGGAACAACTAGTTGGTTAGACGATTTGAAATTGCGTGGTAGTTGGGGACAAACTGGTAACCAAGAAGTACAAAACAAAATTACTCAGGCTAGTTATTCATTAACCGGAGCAGATGGTTACTATTTGTACGACGACTTGTCTTTAGTAAATGGTTTATCAGTTTCTAGAACTCCAAACCCAGATTTAAAATGGGAGGTTTCTACTCAGTTTGATTTTGGTATAGATTTCAGTTTGTGGAGCGGTAAACTTTACGGTACAGTAGATTATTTCAGCAAAACTACTACAGATGCCATCTTAAATGTAACAGCAGAAACTTTGAGCCCAACCACCAACGTGTGGATTAACATGGATGGAGAAATTGTAAACAAAGGTATCGAGTTTATGATTGGTTCTCAACTAGTACAAACAGAGAAATTCTCTTGGTCTGCCGATTTTAATGGAGCTACGTTAGACAACGAAATTAAAAACCTTCCAGTAACTGCGATTTACTCAGGCTCAATTTCTGGTCCTGGTCAGTCTGGTGTGTTGGCTAACATTTATACAAATGGATATGCGGCAGGTTCTTTCTACTTGTTAGAGCATGATGGTTATGATGAAAATGGTTATGATGTATTGAAAGACAACAATGGTGATGGAGCAATTACTAGTGATGATAGAGTAATTATTGAAGGTGCAATTCCTACATTCTCTTATGGTTTAAATACAAACTTAAACTACGGAGCATTCGATTTATCACTTTCTTTCATTGGCCAAGCAGGTGGTTATTTGGTTAACAACACTAACCTAAATGCTTTAAACATCAACAACCTAAGCTCAGACAGAAACGTGGCTACTGCTTATTACGAAGATGGTGCAAATTCAGCTAACTCTCCTCAGTTATCTACTTTGTATCTTGAGAAATCAGATTTTTTCAGATTAAACTCTGCGAGATTAGGTTACACCATCAATACTTCTAAAGTGAATTGGTTGAGTAGTGCTAATGTATATGTTACTGGTCAAAACTTATTCACCATTACTAAATATACAGGATTCGATCCATTAGTAAACAGTCCTAAATCTTCTGGTGGTAACCAGTCTTTGGGTATCGATTATCCACGCTACCCAACAGCTCGCACCATCATCTTAGGTGTATCTCTAAAAATATAACTCAAACTCTAGTACATATAAAGGATTTTGAAAGAATATAATTATGAAATTTAAATATAACAGAAGCCTACTTTACACACTTACCACTACGGTACTTCTTATGTTTACACAATGTACCGATTTGGAAGAAGAAGTACTCGACGAAGTACTTGGAGGTGAATCAGCTAATATTGAGAGTACTCTTGCTGCAGCTTACGATCGTTTGGGTGATGGTACTTTTGTAAACAATACCGATGTACTTGCTTTACAAGAATATACAACTGATGTTGCTTTGTTACCTACTCGTGGTAGCGACTGGGGAGATGGTGGAAAACACAGAGAAATGCACGAATTTACTTGGACACCATCAAGCTCAAACGTAGCTTCAAGCTGGGATAAATTGACAAATGGAATTACTAGATCATTAACTGCGGTAAAAACAATTAGCGAAAGTGATGATGCGCAAAGAGACATGTATTTAGCAGAAGCTAAAGTGTTATTAGATTTTTATATCTACACTACATTAGATTTATATGCACAAGCTCCTTACCGTGATCCATTGGTAGAAGATGCTCCTTTAGAAATAAGAACGGCTCCAGAAGCTATTGATGAGTTAATCGAAGAAGTAGAATCTTTACTACCAGACTTATCAGCCTTTGGCCAAAACTCTACACATACTGGTAGATTTACAAGAGAAGCTGCTTATGCATTTTTAGCTGAGATGTACTTAAATCGTGCAGTTTTAAAAGACAGATACAATGCTTCATCGGCTTTCGATTTTACAGAAACTTCTGTAGATGGTACATCTACTGATATGGATAAAGTAATTGAGTACACTACAAAAATTATCGATAGTGGTGCATTTCAATTAGAGAGCAATTATTTCCATAACTTTGATATCGATAATTCAGGTGCTTCTGAGCATATCTTTGCGGTTGTTCAAAAAGTAGATTACATCCGTAATGGCGATAACGATTTAGGTTATGTACACCAGGCAAGAAACCAACGTCCATCTCCAAATACGCGTGGTACTAATGCTTCTTGTACTACACCAGAGTTTTTTGCTACTTGGGATAACAACCGAGAAGACCCAAGATTCAGCAGAAAATATCAATATTCTGATGGCACATGGTTTATGAATGATGGAACAACCGGAAGTGTACCTGCCGAAGATTTTGTGCCAAATTCAGATAACGATGTATGGTTCCACTTTAACAGAGGTTTATTACATGGCCAACAGTATGGACCAAAATTGGGTGAAGATGGTGATTTTATTATGACAACTGACGGAAGAATTGAGGTTTTCCAATTATACATGGAGAAAAGTGCAGAAACTCCAATGGATTTCACTCCAGAACTCGATTTTGATAATCCTTACGAAACTATTTTTGCTCAGAACCAAATAAATAGAGGTGTACGTATTTTCAAATTTGAACACGATCCTGAAAATGGAAATGGTTCAAGTAATGTAGATATTCCGATTTACAGATTAGGTGGTATCTACACCATGCGTGCTGAAGCTTACTTCCGTAAAGGTGAAACTACTTCTGCATTAAACGACATCAACGCATTGAGAATTAGCCGTACTCGTGAAGAGCTTTATGGCAGTGTTGCAGGAACACCAATTAACTCTTTAGATGAAACTACCTTATATAATGAGATCGGGTTCGAATTATACTGGGAGTTAAAAGACCGTCCAAAGGCAATTCGTTTTGGTAGATATGATGAAGCCTACACTGGTAAAGCTGCAACTGACCCATTACGTAGAGTATTTCCTATTCCTCAATCAGCGATTGATGTAACAGAAGAGCTTACTCAAAATTACGGTTACGATCAATAAGAATTTTTTCTGATTAATAATTAATATAAGCCGCTTCAAATTATTTTGTAGCGGCTTTCTTCTTTCTTTAATTATCTTGAATTAATGTAAAGTAAAAAGTAGTGCCTTTTCCTTCTTCTGATTCTAACCAGATTCTTCCACCTAAACTTTCTACAATCTTTTTTACAATAGATAAACCGATACCTGTTCCGGAGTATTCTTCTCTGTTGTGTAATCGCTGAAATATCTGGAAGATTTTGTCAAAATACTCTTTAGATATTCCCAATCCATTGTCTTCTACAGCGAACTCCCAACCAGCTTTGGTTTTTGTACTGCTAATATTAATAACTGGGCGAGTATCTTCTCGATGATATTTAATAGCATTGCTAATTAGATTTTGGAAAAGCAAGGTTAATGGAGACCTGTAACTTTTTAAAGTAGGTAATTTACTATAATTTATTTGAGTGCTACTTTCATTAATACTTTTCCTAAAAAGTGATTTTACATCATCTAATAAATCATTAAGATCAATATCTTCTAGTTCGTCTTCTGTTCTACCTACTCGGGAGTAATCCAATAAATCTAGAATAATTCGCCGCATGCGTTTGCCTCCATCTACAGCAAAATCAATGTATTTTAGTCCTTTTTCATCTAATACATTTTTATACTTTCTTTCTAGTTGGCTAAGAAAGCTAGTAATCATTCGTAGAGGTTCTTGCAAATCGTGCGAAGCGATATAGGCAAATTGCTCGAGTTCTTCGTTTGAGCGAGTGAGTTCTAGAGCTTGTTGTTTAAGCTCGTTATTGAGTTTTTTTAGTGATGCTTCGTATTCTTTATGATGTGTAATATCCGTCATCGCACCAACCATTCTAATTGCTTTACCATTAACATTTCTAATTACCATACCACGATCTCTAACATAAGCATAGTTGCCATCAGATTTCAAATAGCGATATTCCTGATTAAACAGTTTAAGTGCAGAATCTTCTAAAAGTTCTTCCACCTCTGTTACTATTTGAGTAATATCTTCGGGATGTATATATTTAATCCATTCTTCAAATGAAGTGGTTGTATTATGGAAATTATATCCGAATAGGTTTTTAAATCCTTTACCCCAGTAAACAGTATTTGCAGCCAAATCCCAATCCCAGATAGCATCATTAGTAGCATCAGCAATGTTTTCGAATCGTTCATTACTAATTTTTAACCTGTCTTCGTAAGATTTTCTTTCGGTTATTTCTTTAAAAAAGATGGCTAAACCATTCTCATATGGATAGGCACTTACTTCGTACCATTTATTTGTTTCTTGTAGACAGTATTCAAAATGCTTTGCTTGTAGATTAGCAACTGCATCATTATATATGTTAAAAATATCTTTTTTTGCATTTTCATCGAACTGATCCCAAAAATAGGCATTAATTAATTCTCCTTTTTTAATGCCAGCCAGTTCCTCAGCTTTATTATTCCAAAAAGTAATTCGCCAATCATGATCGAGCATTATAAAGCCTTCGTCTATATTTTCTAAAATAAAAGCCCTGTTTTTATATGCTTCAAGTTTATCAATTTCAGCAATTTTTCTTTCATTAATATCTTGAATACTTCCAGAGAGTCGCACACAAACACCATCTATAAACTCAGATTTACCTATTATTTTAATCCATTTTTCGTTACCTACAAAAGTGATAATTTTTGCTTCTATGTTCCATGAAGTCTCAGCTTTCATAGACTCTTGCAGATATCCTAAAACTTGTTCGTATGCTTCTCCTTCTTGATAAAACTGAGTGATAGATTGTACATTAACCTCGTAATCGAAAGGCAATTCATGAATCTTACGAACCATATTAGACCAATAAACTTCGCCTAATTTAAGGTTATACTCCCAAGTGCCTATGTGTGTAAGAAGAAGAACTTCATCTAATAATTTATTGAGCTTTTTCTTTTCGGTAATATCTCTAGCTACACAAAACAAATGTTCGTTTTGCAAAATAGGTATCGATGTCCACGAAAGCCAGATCGTTTTTCCAGATTTTGATATGTACCTGTTTTCGAAATAGTAAGTTTTAGCTCCTCTATTTAGCTTTATCATTTCTTGCTGAGTGCTTTCTATATCGTCAGGATGTATTAAGTCAATAAATGGAATTTCGAGTAACTCTTCTCTACTGTATTCTAAAATAGCAGTTGCTGCTGAGTTTATTCTTTTAAAATAGCCATCGAAACCAGTGATACAAATTATTTCTTCAACATTATTATATATTTCATACAGTTCAGATTCTATACTGTTTCTTTGAATTCGTGTACCCAGAAAAGTACTATAATTATAGAAAAGTAGATCGTAAAAGCGGCGTGTTCTTATGGGTTGGTTAGTGGCTAAAATTAAAGCTCCAGTTACTTGGTTTGTACCAGAATCTATTATAGGTAAAGTAAAAATAGCTTCGTGTTCATTCGTATTCTTTATATATTTTCCGAGCGAAATTTTATCGTTACAGAATATAGTTTTATTCTCTAGCCATATTAGTCCAGGAATACCTATTCCTTTTTTTAAACTCGTTTTATTAAATTCATCAAGATATATTAATTTGCTACTATTAGTTTCTGTTAGCTGTGTATAGAAATTTATTTCGGTTCTATCATCATTAATAAGCCAGTATTCAGAATGTTGAAACCCTCCAATTTTATTAATAATAGATAATGTATTTTTGAGCACTTTTTTTAATGGCTCTTTACCATTAAGTGCATTAGATAACTGTAAAAATAGTTTTTGGTGAAATTCTTTATATATTATTTCCGTAACATCTCGAAAGGTAAGAAGCAATAACTTTTGGTTATCAGAATCATTTAAGTTGATGGGCTTAACTTTAGTTTTACAATAAAACTCATCTTTGTTTTTATGATAAAAGACTGTTGTAATTTCACATTTTTCAAGATTAATAATTGCTTGATCTAGCTCTTTAAAACTATTGGCATCAGTCTTTAATCCTTTTAAAAACGGTAAACATTTACCTTCCACTTGATGAATTGTATATCCTGTTAATTTTTGAAATGCATCATTTAAGAAAACAATCTTATAAGACTGATTCGTCATGTTAACAGAAATAAGAACAACAGCATCTTCGATTTGAGAAGCAAGGCATTCAAAAAGTAAGTTTTCGGAATGAGAAAAATTTGACATCAATTTTTCCGATTCTACAGCAGAAAGTTTTTTTTGACTCATGCTATTTTATTTTAAAGATTATTATTTAACTACTTCTTGAATCACCTAATATCTTTAATAATACTATAAATATTAATAACTTAATATGAATCTACAAGTTAAAAATCAACTTCTGCAACAAGAAGCTTTACAGTGAAAGGTTGATAGAAATAGAAGGAACTTCAGTAAATTGTTATTCTTAATAAAATTATCTTACATTTTTTTTCTAAATAATAGTTTGTAAAATCTATAAGATAATAAGTTTTGAGATTGATGGACAAAATGTTCTTTTTTTTTGAAAAAACAGATCATTTGAGATATCAAGGCTAATATAAATCCCAGAAATATGCATTCTATAAAGCTGTATTCTTTCTTTTTATTAGTTTGGAAGATTGTAAACTTCACGAAAAACTTACATCAACCTTTAATTTTTGTAGCATCCAATAAATAGGTATGTGAATATACAAACTATTACTAGTTATAAAATTTTAAACCAGCAATCAATAATAGTTATGTGATAATTATCATTAATTGAGCTTGTATTTTTATATAAAATATTGGTTTTGTTCAAAAAAAACAGCTCAAATCCTTTCTATAATTAGCTGAAGGTTGAAGTAATTAAAAATAACTATAAAGTATTTAGAGGTGGCTACTTAAAAGACAACTTGGATAGATTCATTCAATTCTTCTTTAGAATGGTAATTATATAGAATATTAATTTGGTAAAAACAAATTAATATATATAAATATATAAAAATATGGTTTATAGAAAATAATAAATTGTATATAATAAAATAGTATTATTTAAATAAGAAAAATAGTCTGTGTTCAATTTTATAATTGGAGTATTTCTGAAACAACTATCTCATAGTGACTATGATAAAATTAATAAGCTAAAACTATATAATATTAAAAGCATATAATCTGTGGTTATAATGAAAATTTTTTTTGTATAGATAATATAGAAATTGACAATGATTAATCTGTCTAAATTTCGTAGCTCGAATAATGAGATTGCTGAGACAAAAGAAGCACTTCAAAACTTTAAAAAGGAAATATCTTCTGCGACCCTATTTGTAAAAAAGATAGAAAAAGGTGAATTAGAAATTCCTTATCCGGGAATCGATGACGACCAAGCGGAAGCAGATTCACTTTCAGGTTCATTAATAAGTTTGAGAAACCAGCTTAAGAGCTTAAATAAGACTGAAACTCAAAGAAAATGGATTACAGAAGGTTTGGCGTTGTTTAGTGAAGTATTAAGAAAAAATCAGCATGATTTAGATGAAACGTGTTATGATGTTCTTTGTAATCTTATTAAATATATAAATGCAAACCAGGGAGGTATTTATGTAGTTAACCAAGAAAAAGAAGTTTTAGAACTAAGAGCATGCTATGCATTTGACAGAAAGAAATATGTCGACCAGACTTTCAGTTTTGGAGAAGGTTTAGTTGGGCAGGTTTATCTGGAAAAAGAAACTTTGCTTTTACTCGATGTACCAGATAATTATTTAAACATTACCTCTGGATTAGGTGAAGCTCCTCCAAAATCCATCATTATTGTTCCGCTTAAAGTGAACGATAAAGTTTCGGGTATAATAGAACTTGCATCGTTTAATAATTTTGAGCCATATCAGGTTGAGTTTTTAGAAAAGCTGGGCGAAAACATCGCATCAGTAATTTCAATTGTTAAGATTAATCAGAAAACACAGTCTTTGCTAGAGCAAAGCCAGCTGCAAACAGAAAGTTTACGATCTCAAGAAGAAGAGATGCGCCAGAATATGGAAGAACTTTCTGCGACTCAAGAAGAAATGCAGCGGATAATGAAGGAGATTCAAGATCAGGAACAATTCATGAATAACCTGATCGACTCTACCACAGATATAGTTTTTGCGATTGATAAGAATCATAAGTTATTAAAATTCAATAAAGCTTTCTCAAACAACATTCAAAAGCATGGTAGAAGGCTAAAAATAGGTCAACGAGCAGAAGAAATATTTGAAGGAGAGTCTCTTGAGTTCCACAAAGAGATGTGGGCAAAAGCACTGTCAGGTGAGTTTACTTCTACATTAAGGTCTGTAATTATCGGAAGCGAAGAGCACATCATGTATTTAATTTTCAGTCCGCTTAAAGACAAAGCTGGCAATGTAAATAGCATTGGTGTTTTTGGTAAAGATGTTACAGAACAAGAGCTGTTAAAAAGAAAGAATGATGAAATTCTAAGAGAAAGCCAGCTGCAAAATGAGGCATTAAAAGCACAAGAAGAGGAGATGAGGCAAAGTGTAGAAGAACTACATGCCACACAAGAAGAAATGCAGCGAATAATGGGAGAGGTGCAGGAGCAAGAGCAGTTTATGAATAACATCATTAATGCATCTACAGATACCATTATTGTTCTTGATAGTAGATATAGAATATTAAAATTTAACAATGCATTTTATGATAATCTGACGGCAGTCGACCTTAAAGTGGAGAAACACGTAGATGTTTTTACATTACTAACTCCTGAGGAAAGAGGCCAACATAAAGAATATTATGATAGAGTATTTAAGGGAGAAACTTTTCAGGTAACAGAATATATTAATGCGGTAGATTCTCACTTTGTATCTTCTTATTCACCGATAATTAATGAGAAGGGAGAAGTTTACGCCTGTTCAGTATTTGCTAAGGATGTAACGGAGATTATCAGATCAAAAGAAAAAGTAGATGAGCTTTTAATGCAAAGCCAGATACAAAGTGAAGTACTACAAGATAAGGAAAAAGAGTTAAGAGAGAATTTTGATGCACTTCAGCTCACTCAGGATGAGATGCGTTTGAAAGCGCAAGACATGACTAATCGAATGACTGCCATCGATGAAAGTGGAATAGCATCAATCGAGTTTGACTTGGAGGGAAATGTGATAACAGCTAACACTAACTTTTTAAAGTTGTTAGGCTATGAGTTAGAAGATATCAAAGGTGCTCATCATGAAATCTTTATGTCAGAGACAGAAGCTGCTAAGGAAAGCTATAAGGAGTTTTGGAAAAATTTAGCTAATGGTATTGCCTTTTCTGGTGAGTATGAAAGAGTAAAGAAAGATGGCACAACTATTCACTTGCATGGTAGCTATTCTATCTTAAAAGATGAAAAAGGAAATCCTAAAGGAGTAATTACACTCGTTTTTGATATTTCTGAGATTAAAAAAGCTCAATACGAATTAGAAATACAGTCTGAGCAAATTAAGCAGCAAGAAGAATTAATGGTAGAGCACCTAGAAATGCTTACCAATGCGCAGGATAAAATGTCTGCAACTTTAAAAGAAGTTGAGACTAAAGAAGCATTTATTAAAAGCTTAATGAATGCCTGTACAGATTCTATTTTTGTACTTGATAAAAATTACTGCATCATCCAATTTAATAATACATTTTCTAATGCATTAGCAGCTTCTAATTTGCAAGCAGTAGTTGGATTAGATATCTTCTCTATTTTGCCAGAAGATGCTAAACAAACAGAAAAAGAGTATTATGATAAAGCTTTAGGTGGAGAAACGCTTCAAGAAACAAATTATATAAGCTCTATAGATGCCTGCTATTTATCTACTTATACTCCGCTAAAAGATAAAGATAATAATATAACTTCTTGCGCTGTTTTCGCTAAAGATATCACGGAGTTAATTAGGTCTAAACAACAAGTCGAATCACTTTTAAACGAAAGTCAGCAGAATAGTAAAGCGCTTACTGAAAAAGAAAAAGAGCTTTTAAAGAATGTAAAAGAGTTAAAAGGTACTCAAGAGGAGATTAAAAGAAAAGCTCAGGAGATTGAAAGTAGAATGACTGCCATTGACGAAAGTGGTATTGCCAGAATTGAGTTCGATTTAAAAGGAAACATTATTTCTGCTAATCGTAATTTCTTGTTATTGATGGGCTTTAATGAGTCAGAGGTAAAAGGTAAACATCATCAACTTTTTGTAAATAAGTCTTTTTCAGGATCTGAAGAATACAAACAATTTTGGGATGAGTTAAGCAAAGGGAATGCGCAATTTGGAGAGTATGAAAGAGTCAAAAAATCGGGAGAAAGAATTTGTTTACATGGTAGCTATTCTATACTGAAAGATAAGAATGGCAAACCTAAAAGAATAATTAAATATGCTTCTGATATTACAGCTTCAAAACTAGCTAATGAGAAGTTAGAGAAAACAATTAAAGAAAACGCTCAGCAAGAAAAACTGCTTTTAGAGACACAAGAAAATCTTCAAAACCAGCTTGCTACAACTTCTATGATGAAGTTTGAGTTAGATGCAAGAATGGCTGTTTTAAATGAATGTACACTGCTTTCAGAATCAGATAAAAACGGTAATATCACATATATCAACGATAAATTTTGTGAGGTTTCTCAGTTCTCTAGAGAAGAGTTAATAGGTAAAACACACAGCATAATTAGACATCCGGAGACTTCAGAAGAATTTTATAATAATTTCTGGAAGACAGTAAATGCAGGCCAAATGTTTAAAGGGTATCTTAAAAACAGAAGGAAAGATGGCTCAACCTATTATGTGCATTTGGTGGTTTCTCCAGTTGTTGATGAGTCTGGAGTACCGATTAAATTTATAGAAGTACGATATGTAATCGAAAATACTGAAATCGGCGAAAGGTTATTAAAAGAGCAATTGGCCCAGTATAAGTAATAACCAAATTAATATCTCGAAAACCAATACTTCATTATTATTCCTTGAGTAGGTATGCTTAAACCACAAGAGGAATTTATAGTGGAGTATTTTTTTTATAACAATTTACTCATTTGATAATAATTGATGGCCATTTCTGTATATGTACACATAAGATCTTTCACGAATGGCTTAATTTAAATCAACTTTTTCGAAGAATTTTCTGAATAATTCGAGTACATAAGCAGCATTTGTGTTTTCTCAGATCAGATGAAGATAATTAACAACAAGCATTTTAAAGAAATTGATCTTTTGAAGACACAAATATTCAACCATGCAAAAGAAGCAGCTACGCATAATACAACTCTTGATTTTTGCAGCTTGCTGTTTAACAAACAGTCTTGCATTTTCTCAAGAGCAAATTATTAAGAAGGAGGTTAAAGACAAAAACGGAGTAACCAAATTCGTTAAATACCAATCGCAAAGTGGTTATAAATTAACAGAAGCCAAGTCAGCGCTAAAATCTACTCTTAACTATGCAGATGAGGTAGATATGGAGCTAATCGAAACCAACACTGATAAACTGGGAATGGTACACCAAAAGTACCAGCAAACTTACAAAGGTTTAAAAGTTGAAAGTGCCCAGTATTATGTGCATAGTAAAACCAATGAGGGTACAATTAATACTATAAATGGTCAGTTTCTCCCAATCGAAAATATTGATACCACACCAACACTAAGTGAAGATGAAGCACTTGAAGCTGCTTTAGAATATGTTGGTGCAAATGTATATAAGTGGGAGTTAGATTCTGAAGAGGCTTTCGTTAAAAAACTAAAAGGAGATGAGACAGCTACCTATTATCCAGAAGCTGAATTACTTATCTGTAAAAACCATTTAGATCAAACAGATACAACTTTACACTTAGCTTATAAATTCGATATATATGCGCAAACACCTACTAGCAGAGATTATATCTATGTAGATGCAGAATCTGGCGATATTTTATGGAAAAACCCCATCATTAAGCACCTAGACGAAAATGCAGATACAAAATACAGTGGAAGTGTTTATATAGAAACTACCTATACAGACTCTACATATGTATTGCATGACTTAACTAGAGGAGAAGGTATTTTTACTTACAATCTAGAAAACAGTGGCAATACATTGCAAGATGGTAGTGTAATCGGAATCAACTATAACCAAGCCAGTGATTTTGAAGATAATGACAATAACTGGACAAGTGAAGAGTGGGATAACTCTGATAAAGACAATGCTGCACTCGATGCACATTGGGGTGCAATGATGACTTTCGACTACTTCTCAACAACGCACAATAGGTATGGATACGATGATGCCGGAGCCGCAATGTACTTATATGTACATGCCGGAACAGATTATTACAATGCCTATTGGGACGGTGAAAAAATGACTTTTGGTGATGGCTATTCTACACCGCTAACCACTTTAGATGTAACTTCTCACGAGTTAGGTCACGCAGTAATGGGAAGTACAGCAGACTTAGATTATTCTTATGAACCGGGAGCACTTAACGAAGGCTTTAGTGATATTTGGGCAGCTTGTGTAGAATATTATGCAGCACCAGATAAAGGCATTTGGGATATTGGCGAAGAGTTGGAATATCAAATTAGATCAATGTCTAACCCAAATGATTATGAGCAACCAGATACTTACTTAGGAGACTATTGGTACGAAGGCAGCGACGATTACGGAGGGGTGCACATCAATAGTGGTGTTTTAAACCACTGGTTCTATTTACTTTCTGTAGGTAAAACAGGAGAGAATGATTTAGGTAGCTCTTATTCAGTATCGGGTATTGGTATAGAAAACGCAGCTTTAATTGCATACAGAACACTTACGGTTTATTTAACTTCTTCTTCAGATTATGAAGCTACTGCTATTGCATCAATACAAGCAGCAGAAGATTTATTTGGCGAAGATTCAGAAGAATATGCACAAACAGTGAATGCCTGGTATGCAGTGGGTATTGGTGGAGCAAGTTTTAGTGCAGATCTTACCAGTTTTTGTGAGTCAACTTCTATCACATTTACAGATGAGTCTATGGAAGCTGTAAGTTGGAGCTGGATTTTTGAAGGTGGTACACCATCTACTTCAACTGAGCAAAATCCAACAATTGTTTACGAAGAAGCTGGCAGCTACGATGTTACATTAATCATGACAAATAGCTTTGGTTTTACAGATACACTTACACAAACAGATTACATTCAGTCATACATGACAGATGTAACCGAATCGGAATTTGAGACAGATTTAGAAGACGAAGACTATGCATCGTCTTGGTACATACTAAATGCCAATAATGATTCTGACGTAAGTGGAAATGCATTTCAATGGAATTATATAAATACAACAGAGGGGAATGCCAGATCTGGAACCGGATATTTTTCTTACTATGGTTCGTCTAACAGAACAGCAAACGATTGGCTCTTTACAAGCTGCTTAAAAATGGAAGCAGGTAAAGTATACGACATCAGCTTTTGGTATCGCCAGAGAGATTCAGGTTCTTCTCAAAATCTTACTTTATACTTAATGAGTGACTTAGATGCGAATAGCATTGTGGAAGAAATAACTGATTTGAGTGGGATATCAAATACAGAATATGCTGAAGCAACAGGCAAAGTTTCGGTTGATTCTTCAGGTATCTATTATTTAGCTTGGCATCTTACGAGCTCATCTAATCAAGGGAATTTCTATATAGATGACATTGCAATAGATTTTGCTCCAGATTACGATGCCACCATTGGAGATATAGATTTGCCTTCTGAATGTGATTTATCTGCTAATACAGAAATTACAATTCCAATTTTGAATAATGGTAACAAGACATTAGAAAGCTTGGTATTTACTTACCAGATTTTAGCTTTAAGCGATTCTACAGTTTTAGCAGACCAAACTGTAACAATAGATTCTTTAACACCAGGTGAAACATATGATTATGTAGTAGAAGCAGATTTATCTACCTCAGCAGAAACCTATTCGGTGAGCGCTTCGGTTGAATTAGAGGACGATGTAAATACAGATGACAACACCGCTTCGGCTTCTGTTACAAACTATAGTATTGCAAGTGAAATTACGATTACGCAAGACGATCTCTCACTAGTTGCACCAGATGGTTACGAAAGTTACCAGTGGTATAACAACTCAAGTAAAATTTATATAAGTGGTTCCTCTCAAACTTATACACCAAGTACAGCCGGAGAGTATATTGTAACTGTAAGTAATGAGTATGGATGTAGTGCTACATCAACTACTTATTCATTTAGCTACACTGTTACCACAGCACTAGACGACGAAATTGCAGGAGTGAATATAAGCCTTTTTCCGAATCCGATGGTAGACGAAGCTTTTACCATTGAGATTTCTGGCAGTGAGGTAGGAACAGTGTCAATATCGTTGATTGATCTCCAAGGACATATTATTCAATCTACAGATTATCAAAAAAGTGATTACGACTTCTCGCAGGAAATTGCCACTTCTAATCTGCCATCGGGCATTTTTCTGGCGCTAATTACTGTAAATGATAAAACCATTAAAGAAAAAGTATTGAAATTATAATTGTAGTGTCTACAATAGGTCTAAAGCTGCTTTATTCTATAAGGCAGCTTTTTTTATATTTCACTAATTCTGGGGTAAATCAATTAATAGGAAAATTTTTCAGGAATAAGTTAATTTGCAGGTATAGTAAAATACAAATGAGCTTATTAAAGAGATAAGGAAGAAAGGTCTCTCACATTGAATAAATATCGAAGATGATTAACCCAATTCAGGCTGTAGTAAATTCTGAAAAATCGATTGCTGTATTGCCATTCGTAAATATGAGTAACGATCCTGAAAATGAATATTTCAGCGATGGAATTACAGAAGAAATTATTAACGCACTCACAAAAATTCAGGACTTAAAAGTAATTGCTCGTACATCTTCATTTGCTTTTAAAGGTAAAAATCTAGACATCCGGACTATTGGACGCCAGTTGGGAGTAAGTACAATTTTAGAAGGCAGTGTTAGAAAAATACAGAGTAGAGTAAGAATAACTGCGCAGCTCATTAATGCAGAAGATGGTTTGCATTTTTGGTCTCAAAACTTTGATAGAGAATTGGACGATATTTTCACCTTACAAGATGAAATAAGCTTGCTTTTAGCCAACCAGATTAGAGATAATTTCGGACATTTTAATATTCAAGAACATCTAATAAAACAACCTACTAAGAGCGTAAAAGCCTACGATTATTTTTTAAAGGGAAGATATTATCAATTAAAGTGGAATCCTGAATCTATAAAGAAGGCAATTGAGTTTTACGATTTGGCAATCTCATTTGATGCGGAGTTTGCGAGAGCTTATTATGGTAATTTACAATGCTATGGTTTGCTCTCAATTTGGGGTTATATGCCAGTAGAAGAGGCGATGAGTTTAGCTATAGCCAACTTTATAAAAGGGCAAGAAATTGATACAGATTTACCCGAATACATTCAATCTTTTATAGGTAAAAGCTTTTGGGAAGAATGGAATTATTCGCAATCATACGATCTCATTCTGCAATTACTTGAAATAAATCCGCACCATACAGATGGCTTAGAAGCCATGGCAGAATTATTTATGGTAAATGGCTATTTTGAACAAGCTGAAGTATATGTAAAAAATGCTTTAAATGTTGATCCCTACTCAGCAAATCATTATTTTACTTATGCCAATCTTTTCTATTTACAACAAAAGTTTGATCAGGCTTTAGTTTTTCTTGAAAAATCATTAGAGCTCAATCCAGAGCTTGAGCTGGCGCTGCATCTTAAATTGATGTGTCTTATTTGGCTCAATAAAAAAGAAACGTTTGAGCAAACGGTGATACTTGCCAAAGATGAAACATTGCTCAAAATGCTTTTTAATTGTATAAATGGGAATCAAGCAAAACTGTCTGATGAAACTCTGGAAGAATGGGCTAATGCAGTTGAAGAAAAATCTCAATTGATTCCATATAAATTATACATTCTCGCTAATTCTCTGCATAAAGAAATTGCAATCGATCTTTTAGAAAAATTTATTTCGCTAAAACGTGGGCAAGTTTTGTATTTCAAATACGAGCCATTTTTAGTATCGCTTCACCAATTTAAAGAATTTGATTCGCTATTTGTATCTGATTTTACTTTACCAGAAAGCCAGCCGGAAGCTAAAGTAAGTAGTATAGATAAGCAGGAGTTAAATGCACAAAAAGAAAAACTCTTAGCTTATATAGAAACAAACAAAGCTTATTTAAACCCTCAGTTAAGCTTAAGTTTTTTAGCAGAGAAAGTAGGGCTACACCCCAACAAGCTTTCTTTGCTTGTAAATGAAGAATTTAAGATGAATTTTAATGAATTTATTAATCAATACAGATTAACTCACTTTAAAAGCATCGCTCTCAACGAAAACTACAAACATCTTTCTGTATTAGCTTTGGCTTACGAAAGTGGTTTTAATTCAAAGGCTGTTTTTAATGCATTCTTCAAAAAAGCAGAAGGAATTACACCAAGTACTTGGCTCAAATCTGCAAGAGACAAACAGAGCTAATAGCAGTCTCTTATAAAGACTGCTTAAATTGAGAAGGACTCAAACCAGTATGTCTTTTAAAAAATCGGCTAAAATCACTCAGAGACTGAAAGCTTAATTTATAGGCAATTTCTTTTATTGAGTAGGCATCTGTTTGTAGCATTCTTTTAATCTCTGTTAGCTGCCTTTGTTGTATAATTTGTTTGGCAGTTTTGTTCAACTTCTCTTTTAAAATCTGGTTCAGTCTCTTTTCACTAATCCCCATTCTTTTGGCATAAAAGTCGGCCCAATTATGTGTAGCATAATGTATCTCCATTAATTGTAGAAACATATAAACCCTTTTTTGATTTAACTCATAATTAATAAATCCTTTATGTTGTAGTTTGATGAGTAGCAATAAAAGCACCTTTAGCATAGATTTAATCAAAATATCACTATTATCAGCATCAGCAAACTCTATTAATAATAGCATTTTAACATGCACAAACCTTTCTTGAAATTCCGAAGAAATGTTTAAGCAATTATTGGGTGTAAGATTAAATAAATTCAATACATCTAAAGCATATTCTTTGTCGTCTTCCTCAATTAAATTTCTTTTAAATGTGAGTACAACACCATTTTCTTTAGGAAAAAAATGTTGGTAATCTTCGTTTAGAGGTTTAAGATAGACTTTAGTTAATTTGTCCTTTTCTTCTTCAAAATATAGGGCAAACCAGTCTCCCGGAAGTGTTTCCGGTAGGTCTTCGATTTTGTTAATAAGAATATCGTTTTTCCAATTATGCAGTAGCTTCACGTGGTTTTCTGTTAATTTTAGATTGATTGTGTTTTACAGCATATTTATTAAATAAGACTCCCAGAAAAATGGCTACAACCAAACTGAGACATGCTGTTAGTAAGAATAATGTGTTAGTATCATTTATAATAAATCCCATAAACGTAGATAGAAACTGCCCTCCAAATACGCCTATTGAGTATAATCCTAGATTTTTGCCTCTGGTTTTAGGTGTACTTACTTCAACCATTAAGTGGTTTAATGTAGGAATGCTAAAACCAAAACCAATACCTGTTGCCAATGCACCAGTATAAAGAAGTTGAGCATTATTTGCCACGGCAAACAAGATGTACCCTAACATAAAAAACACAAAGCCTCCCACCACTATAAACCCTGGGCTTATCTTATTGGCAATTTTGGGTAACTGGCTAGCCGTAATTACAGCGATGAGCGAAATAAAAGCCATTAAATAGCCAGTTTCAGATTCAGAAAAATTAAAATTTTCTGGTAAATATTGGGGTAGTTGTATAAAACTGATAAAGAAAATGATCATTGAAAACAATGCTCCCGCGAATATTATATAGACTAATTTTCTAATGTTTTTGTTTTCAAACGTTTGTTCGGTGTTAGCTTCTGCTGTAGTTTCTTTAGATGTTTTTGGGAGTACAAATAGACTAAGAACAAAACAAAGCAGCGCAATTAGATAAATTAAAAAGGGATATTGCCAATGCATTTCTCCCAGTATGCCTCCTAAAGAAAGAAATAAAACTCCGCCACCTTCTATAGCCATACCTTGCCAAGCAATAATTTGCATTCTCTTTTTGCCAATAAAGTTCTCAGCTATTATGGCTGTGGCAGCAATTTGTACAAATACAGCAGCACCACCAAGTAAAATTCTGTCTGCAATTAATATATAATCATTACTTATAAAACCACCTCCATAACCGAAAAGGGCATAGGGTATTAAGCCAAAGCATAATAGTTTAAAAGAACCTAACTTAGATAAAAGCCAGCCTGCTAATGGAGAAAATACTACTACACCTAATGATGGTAAAGTGATTAGTAATCCGGAATCAAATTGAAAATTTAAATTCTTTTCTATCTCTAATAATGATGGGGCAATGGCTGAACCTACCATGATAGTAAGCATACTTGTTAGTAACAAAGTAGCTATACCTAGTCCATTTACTTTTTTCATATAACAAAGTTCTGTAATAATGCTAGCTTGGATTATACATATTTGCTAATTCACTTTACATTTTATCTAAAAAGTATTTTTTATTCATTTTTGCATAGTTAGTATTTCTAGTACTTCTTGCATTTTTTTTACTATGTACTTTGGCATTTTATAGTTGAATTCGAATACAAATTATCAAAAATGTATGTTGATGTATGTTTTTCTAAATATTTAAATAATGTTTGTTGCATATGAAACTTTTGTTTAACACCTTTGTTAAACAAATATATTAAACGCTTCAAACTATGGCTACAAGAGATACAGGAACAGAAGAAAACATTAAAAGCGCCGCCAAGAAAGTATTCTTTGTAGAGGGTAAACTTAATGCCACAACACAGGATATAGCAAATGAAGCAGGAGTAAATAGAACCCTGCTAAATTACTATTTCAGAACAAGAGAGGCGTTGTTCGATCAGGTTTATAAAGAGGCATTATCGGCATTAGCTCAAAAAATGAATGAAGTCTTTAAAGCTGAATTACCATTTAGACAAAAAGTAGAAAATATAATAGACGTATTCTTAGAAGATATTATCACTTATCCATTCAAAGAAATATTTCTTATTAGTGAGATAAATAGCGAACATGCTGAGATAAAAAAATCTCATGAGCCAGAAAATCCTGTTTTTAGAAATTTTGCTATTGAAGTAGAAGAAGCTATGAAAAGGGGAGAAGTAAACAGAATTAAAGCCCCATATCACTTTATAATAAATTTATTTTCACTAATGGCTTATCCGGTAATTATAAGACCATTAAACGAAAAGCTTTTAAATTTTACAAAAGAAGAATACGATGAAATTTTAAAAAATAGAAAGAGTGAAATTATAGAACTTCTACTAAACTAAATTTTTTTACCCAGTGTTTAACACTTTTGTTAAACATATTAATATAACCAACTTGTTAATACCTAATTAATTAACTAAATGAGAAATAATTCGATTTATCACATAAGCTTTTATATCGCAATATGTTTGTGTGGTTTACTCTATTCTTGCAGCGATTCTCAATCATCTGCAGATAGATCGCAAAATGAACCAGTTGAATTTGGAGTACTAACTTTAAAACCAGAATCCATTACCTTATATAGTAGTTTCCCTGCTACTTTAGAAGGGAAAGAGAATATTGAGATAAGACCTAAAGTTGAAGGTTTTATTGAAAAGGTATTAATTGACGAAGGTGAAGAAGTTAAAAAAGGGCAGTTATTATTTATATTAGATGCTCCTCAATACGAACAAGAAGTTAGAAATGCAGAAGCTGCTATTTCGAGCGCAAAAGCAGATGTAAGCTCTGCAGAAATTGGGGTTGAAAAAGCTAAACCACTAGTAGAAAGAGAGATCATCAGTAAGTTTGAACTAGTTTCTGCACAAAATACACTAGAGGCAGCAAAAGCAGCTTTGGCTCAGGCAAAAGTAAATTTAGCAAATGCGCAAACCAATTTAGGTTATACCAAAATTACTTCTCCAGTAACTGGAGTTGTAGGTACATTGCCTTACAAGCTTGGTAGTTTGGTAAGCAGTACCACAACAGAACCCCTTACTACAATATCGAACATCGATAAAGTATATGCTTATTTTTCTATAAATGAAAAAACACAGTTGAATTTCTTTAGAAATGCAAAAGGCAATACTATTAAAGAACAAATAGGCAATTTACCAGATGTTGAGTTGAGACTTGCTGACAATAGTTTGTATGAAATAAAAGGTAGAATAGAAACCATTAGTGGACAGGTAGACGAAGAAACAGGTTCTTTTAATGTACGTGCAGTGTTTGATAACCAGAGAGGAATTTTAAGAACAGGTAATAGTGCTAACTTGAGAATTCCGAGTCACAGAGATAATGCTTTGCTTATTCCTCAAGCGGCTACTTACGAAATACAAGGAAACACTTTTGCTTATGTGGTAGACGATCAATCTCAGGCAAACTCTACTAAAATAAAAGTTACGGCAACGCCTTCTGGCCAAGCTTATGTAGTAACTGAAGGTCTAAAAGCTAACGACAAAGTAGTTATAGAAGGTATCAATTCACTTTCTGATGGCGATAAGATCACTGTTTCGGAGGTATCTAGAGATAGTGTAAAGGCACTTCAGCAAGAAATATCAACAGTAAAAACTGACGAACAACAATAAAGAATTAAACCATGTTTAAAAGATTTATAACCAGACCAATACTGTCGTCTGTAATTTCAGTATTGATATTGGTACTGGGACTGATTGGTTTAACCAGTCTTCCGGTATCTCAATATCCTGAGATTGCACCCCCTACAGTTCAGGTTTCGGCCTCGTATCAAGGGGCGAATGCAGAGACAGTTTTAAATAGCGTATTAGTACCTCTCGAAGAAGCAATAAACGGTGTAGAGGGAATGACATACATGACCTCAACTGCAACTAACGATGGTTCAGCATCTATTACAGTAAATTTCGAATTAGGTACTGACCCAGATATTGCAGCCGTAAACGTACAAAACAGGGTTTCGAGTGCGACTAGTTTATTACCACAAGAAGTAACACAGTCAGGTGTAACCACTACTAAAAGACAAAGTAGTAATGTGTTGATTTTGGGTATATACAGCGATAACCCAGATTACGACGAAACCTTTGTGCAGAACTATGCAGAGATCAACATTATTCCTCAGATTAAAAGGATTAATGGCGTGGGTGATGCGAGTGCTTTTGGTACCAAAGACTATAGTATGCGTATTTGGCTAAAAGCCGATGTAATGGCAAACTATGGTTTAATTCCAGACGATATTAACAATGCACTGTCGGATCAAAACGTAGAAGCTGCTCCGGGTCAGTTAGGGTTAAAATCCAATCAGGCTCATCAATATACTTTAAAATATAAGGGAAGATTAAAAGAAATCTCTGAATACGAAGACATCATTATTAGGACAACAGAAAATGGGCAGATTCTGAGATTAAGAGATGTAGCAGATATTGAGTTGGGCTCACAGACTTATAACAGTAGTTCAAACATTAATGGAAATCCGGGTGTAGGTATTGCAGTTAGCCAGACGGCTGGTTCAAATGCGCAAGATGTAATTGACCAAACACTTAGTGTATTGCAAGAAGCTTCTAAAACTTTTCCAGAGGGTATCCATTATGTGGAGTTGGTAAATGTAAACGACTTCTTAAATGCTTCTATTGAAAAGGTAATCCATACATTAATAGAAGCTTTTATACTTGTATTTATAGTTGTGTTTATCTTCTTACAAGATTGGAGATCGACATTAATTCCAGCGATTTCAGTACCGGTAGCAATTGTAGGTACATTCTTCTTCTTACAAGTATTTGGCTTTACCATTAACTTACTTACGCTTTTCGCTTTGGTATTGGCAATTGGTATTGTAGTGGATGATGCCATTGTGGTAGTTGAAGCAGTACACGCAAAATTGGATACTGGTTACCAATCTGCAAGAAAAGCCAGTTTAGATGCGATGGACGAAATTTCAGGAGCAATTATCTCGATTACATTGGTAATGTCATCAGTCTTTATTCCGGTAAGTTTTATCAGTGGTTCTTCTGGTGTATTCTATCAGCAATTTGGTTTAACACTGGCTATTGCAATTATTTTATCAGCAGTAAACGCATTAACATTGAGTCCGGCACTTTGTGCATTGTTCCTCAAAGGACATGACGAAGACCATAAAAAACATGGGTTCTTAGATAGATTTTATACCGCATTTAATACAGCATTCGACAAAACAACGGATAAGTATAAAAAATCTGTTACCTTCTTTATTAATAAGAAATGGATTGCAATGGGAATGCTGGCTGTATTTGCAGGCGCATTTTATATTCTAATGCAAACTACGCCAACAGCCTTTGTGCCTAGTGAAGACCAAGGAACAATTATGTCTGATATTAGCTTACCAGCAGCGGCCTCATTGGAAAGAACAGAAGAAGTTGCCGACCAATTAGTGAAGATCGCCGAGTCTATACCAGAAGTGAAAAACGTGTTGAAAGTAACAGGTAGAGGGATGATTAGTGGTACCGGTTCTAATTACGGAATGGTAATTATGAAACTAAAAACTTGGGACGAAAGAAAAGAAAAAGGGCAGAGTATTAATAGTATTATAGGGCAGTTATTTGCCAGAGCTGCTTCCATTAAAGATGCAGATATAATCTTTTTTGCTCCGCCAACTATTCAGGGTTTTGGTATGAGTGGTGGTTTTGAGTTTAAGTTGCAAGATAGAAGTGGAGGTACTGTAAATGCACTTAGCGAAGTAAGTGATGATTTCTTGAAGGCGTTAAATGCTCGTCCAGAAATTCAATATGCATCTACTTCGTTTGACCCAACTTTCCCACAATATGAAATTGAGGTAGATGTAGCCAAGGCCAAAAAAGCTGGTTTGGGTGTAGCTGATATTTTAAATACCATGCAGGGATATTATGGTGGTGTGTATGCTTCTAACTTTAATCAGTTTGGTAAGCAGTATCGAGTTATCTATCAGGCAGAGCCAAGTTTTAGAGATAATCTGGAAAGCTTTAATTATATAAAAGTAAAGAATGATAATAATGTGATGGCGCCAATTAGCGAGTTTATCACTTTAACGAAAGTATATGGTCCACAATCGCTTAGTAGGTTTAACCTCTTTACTTCTGTTAGTGTAAATGGTGCTCCAAATGATGGCTATAGCTCTGGTGATGCCATTACAGCCATAGAAGAAGTTGCCGCACAAACACTACCTACAGGTTATGGTTATGAGTTTTCTGGTATGACGAGAGAAGAACTTTCAGCAGGTAGCCAGACAGTGTATATATTCTTGCTTTGTTTGGTATTTGTGTTCTTCTTATTAAGTGGCCAGTACGAAAGTTACTTGTTGCCATTTGCAGTATTGCTTTCATTACCAATCGGACTTTGTGGTGTTTTCATTTTTGCTACCATTTTCGATATAAGTAATAATATATACCTGCAAATTACTCTAATCATGCTAATTGGATTGCTGGCAAAGAATGCGATTCTAATTGTTGAGTTTGCTTTACAAAGAAGAAGAGAAGGAGAAAGCATTGTGCAGTCTGCCATTGATGGTGCCATTGCCAGATTTAGACCGATTTTAATGACCTCATTTGCATTTATCTTTGGACTTGTTCCTTTAATGCTGGCATCTGGTGCTGGTGCTATTGGTAACCAGTCTATTGGTACTGGAGCAATTGGAGGTATGCTAATAGGAACCGTATTTGGAATTCTAATAATACCCGTACTCTTTGTGATTTTTGAAACCATTCAGGAGAAAATAGCCGGTATACCTGCTGCTAATGCAGATAAAGAATAAGTATACTGACTCAATACTCCTAAAAATTTAACTAACATGAATTTTAAAATTCTAAAATACTTAGGTTTAACTTTGAGCATCTTTGCAGGAATTACTTCCTGCAAGACGTCTCAAAAGTACTCCGTTCCAGAAACAGGTTATTCTGATAACTTCAGAGATACAACTGTTGTAGATACCAGCTCAATAGCTCAAATGCAATGGCAAGATATTATTTCTGATAAAGTACTTCAAAGCTTAATTGAAGAAGGTTTGGAGAATAATCTTGATTTGAAATATGCTATTCAAAACATATATCAAGCCGAAGCTACATTGCAACAGGCAAAGTTATCATTACTACCAAGTTTAGATGCCGGTGCACAAGTTACACATTCAAAATCATCTAAGGCAGCACTTAACTTTCCAGATGGAATTGATATCAATTTAAAAACGACTACTTATCAGGCTTCGCTGAGTACGAGTTGGGAACTAGATGTATGGGGAAAACTTCGTAGTAGTAAGCGAGCAGCATTAGCCGCTTTTTTAAGAAGTGAAGCTTCTACAAGAGCAGTACAGACACAACTTATTGCAGATATAGCTTCTTATTACTACAATTTGTTAGCACTCGATGAGCAATTAAGAATTACTAGAGAAACACTAGAAAATAGAAAGGTAGATCAAGAAACAATGAAAGCCTTAAAAGAATCTGCTGTGGTAGATGGAGCTGCTGTTGTGCAAAGTGAGGCAAGTAGATATCAGGTGGAGGTTTCTATTCCAGATATTGAAGTAAGTATTCGTGAAACAGAAAATGCACTTTCTATTTTATTAGGTCGTGAACCAGGCAAGATAGAACGTACCAGTTTAGAAGACCAACAACCTATTAGTAATCTTAAAATTGGAGTTCCATCTTCACTTTTAATAAACAGACCAGACATACAAGCATCGGAATTGGCTTTTAGAAGTGCTTTTGAAAGCACAAATGTTGCAAAAAAATACTTTTATCCTTCACTTACTTTAACTGCAAGTGGTGGTTTATCGAGTTTGGATATCAATGATTTTTTTGACCAATCTATATTTTATAACATAATTGGCGGACTTACCCAACCAATTTTTGCTCAAGGTCAAAATAAAGCTAGATTAAAAACCAATGAAGCTTTACAACAACAAGCTTTTTACGACTATAAATTAACTTGGCTTACAGCAACCGAAGAAGTTTCGAATGCACTGTTTTCGTATAATAAAGCTATAGAAAAACAAGTAGCAAGAAACAACCAAATTACTGCTTTAGAAAAATCGGTAGAGTTTACAAAAAGCTTATTAGAATATTCATCTTCAACCAACTATACAGATGTACTAACATCGCAACAAAATTTACTATCTGCGCAAATAAGCAGTATTAACGACAAACTACAAGAATTAGAGTCTATTATCCAGTTGTATAGAGCACTGGGTGGTGGCTGGAAATGATTTAATAATTAGTGTCAAATTGTTTATGGCTCTAAAGACTGGAAACTTCCAGTTTTTAGGGCTATTTTTTTATGCTCCGTCCCCAGAGAATTTTTAAACGCTAAAAAATTGCCTATATAAAAGCAATTCTTATCGAAAATAGCGAATTTAAAACCATTAACATTAGATTAAATCTTCTTATCTGAATTAAAAAAATCATAATATTTTCTGTTGAACTAATCATTTTTTGTGCTCATAGCTTTGCCACTGTGTTGGATGTCTCCAACATGATCTACGAATTATTTTTAACCTATGAGACAGACTATTACAATTTTAACTGCCTTTTTACTGTGCTTACATATGGCTGTATTCGCTCAGACTAAGGTAACAGGCAAAGTAACAGATGCTTCTGGTGAGGGATTGCCAGGAGTAAACATCATCATCCAAGGTACTACAACAGGTAGTATAACAGATTTAGACGGTATATATGAGCTCGAAACTGCGAATGATGCTGTTTTGATATTCAGCTATATCGGATACACCGCTCAAGAAGTTCCTGTTAACGGAAGAACTTCAATTAACATTGAGTTAAAACTAGAAGATAAGAACCTAGACGAAGTTGTTGTAACCGCAATCGGTATTAAGCAACAGAAAAAGAAATTAGGTTACGCTACTCAAGAAGTAGACACAGATGTAATCGGAGAGGCTAGCACTATGAACCTTGGTAATGCGCTTTCTGGTAGAGTAGCTGGTTTAACAGTAAATAACCCAACTGGTATTTTTCAATCGCCATCATTTTCTTTAAGAGGTAAAACTCCACTTATCGTTTTAGATGGTGTTCCAGTAGAAACTAATTTTTACGATATCTCTCCTGAGGATATAGAAAGTATAAACGTATTGAAAGGTGGTGCAGCTTCTGCACTTTATGGTTCAAGAGGTAAAAATGGTGCAATTCTTATCACAAGAAAAAATGCTTCTAAAAAAGGACTTACTGTAAATGTTTCTACTAGTAACATGGTTACAGCAGGTTTTACTGTTTTCCCTGAAACACAAACTGAATACGGAAACGGTTCTAACGGACAGTACGAGTTCTGGGATGGCGCTGATGGTGGTATCTCAGATGGTGATATGATCTGGGGGCCTAAATTTGAAGAAGGTGTGCAAGTTGCTCAGTGGAATAGCCCAATTAGAAATAAGCAAACTGGAGAAGTAATCGAGTGGTATGGTAATGTAACAGGAACAGTTTACGATGATAAATCTCTTTACGAGAGAGTGCCAATCGACTGGGTAAGACATGATAACTTAGGCAATTTTCTTGGAACTGGTGTAGTTACTAAAAACGATTTTTCTGTAGCTTACCAAGGTGAAAAATCAAGATTTTATTTTTCAGGAAACTATGCTTACCAACAAGGTAGAGTGCCAAATACTTCTTTACACACTGGTGGATTAAACTTTAATTCTTCATTTGATTTAACTGAAAAGTTGCAATTAGATGCTACTTTGAGTTACAACAAAGTATACTCTCCAAACTACCCAAGATACGGATATGGCCCTAAAAACCACATGTATACAATCCTTATCTGGATGGGAGACGATGTAAACGGTCAAGATTTGAAAGACCATATGTATGTGCCGGGTTTAGAAGGTTACCGTCAGGCAAACTATAATTACGCGTGGTATAACAATGTTTATTTTGCAGCTTACGAGTTAAATCAGCAATTAAACAAAAATACATTAGATGGTAAACTGAAACTAAAATATCAGATTACTCCTGATTTGTATTTACAAGGTAGAGTTTCTGCTAGAGAGCAAAAAACTTTTGAAGATATGGAATCACCAAAATCTTATATGAACTATGGTGACTCAAGAAATGGTGATTATAAAATGTGGAATACAGATCAATTAAACTTCGATTCTGATATTTTAGCTGCTTATAATAAAAACATTACTGAAGAATTTGGCATAAATGTAAATGCTGGTGCATCTAATTTCTACAAGAGCTATAAGCAAGAATATGCTTCTACAGATGGATTAATCGTTCCGGGAATTTACAACTTAAGCAATAGCCAAGGTAACATTCTTGGTACTAACTTATTAAATGAAAAGTCTATTCGAAGTGTGTATGGAAGTGTTGGTTTTGAGTTCTTTAATTCAATTTTCTTAAACTTCTCTGCAAGAAACGACTGGGCTTCTACACTGCCAACCACTACAAATTCTTATTTCTATCCTTCTGCTTCTTTAAGTACAGTAGTATCAGAATTAATTCCTTTCCCTCAATTTGTAGATTACTTTAAGGTGTATGGTTCTTGGTCTCAGGTTTCTAGCGATTTAGATCCTTACGAAATCTATGCAGTTTATAACCAAGATATTACTTACGGCTCAACTCCTTCAGTGTACTATCCTTCTGGTTTGGTAAATGCTAACATTTTACCTGAGCAATCAACTACTACTGAGGTTGGTTTTAGTACTTCATTTGCACAAGGTAAACTTTCTTTAGAAGGTACTTACTACCACATACTAGACGAAAACCAAATTATTGACTTGAATGTATCAGACGCTTCTGGTTTCTCAACACGTAAGGTAAATGGCAATGAATATACTACTCATGGTTTCGAAGCTATGTTGAATTACAATCCGATTTCTACTGAGAAATTTAGCTGGGATATTGGTTTAAACTGGACTAAATCTGTACAGAAATTAACCAGCATTTACGGTGGAAACTCAACTTTCGATAACTTAAAAGTAGGCGACAGAGCTGATAGTTATTACGCTACAGTTTGGCAAAAAACTGCTGATGGAGAGTTAATTGTTGATGCAAACACAGGTTTACCAACAAGAGACCCTTATGTTAAAAATGTTGGTCACTTAAATCCATCTTGGAGACTTGGTTTACAAAACAGATTTAAGATTAAAGATTTTAAAATTGATATAGATGTAGACGGAGCTTGGAAAGGTTTAATCAATTCAATTACCATCGAAAAAATGTGGTGGGGTGGTAAGCATCCAAACTCTACAAAGTACAGAGATGCTGAATATGCTGCTGGTGAGCCAGTTTATGTGCCAAATGCGGTGGTAGTAACTGATGGTGAATTAGTAAGAGATGTGGATGGTAACGTAGTTTCTGATACCAGACAATATTCTCAAAATACTACTGCTGTTAGCTGGCAAACATGGAGTCAAAATTACCCATACAGAGCGGTAGTTATGGATTCTGATGACGAATTTTTTGCAAACACATTCGATCGTTCTTACTTCAAACTAAGAAGAGTTTCTGTTACTTATGATTTATTAAACATCATAAAATCTAACGGATTACAACATTTGAACCTGTCTGTTTATGGATACAATCTAGCGATCTGGAAGAAAATACCTTACCTAGATCCAGATTACGGTAACGATGATAACCTACAAGACCCATCTTCTAGATATGTAGGCTTTACACTTCAAGGTATCTTTTAATTACAGACCAGATTAAAAAAGACATTATAATGAAAAAGATTTTAAGCATATTAATGATATTTGTTGGGTTAGCATCTTGCCAAGATTTGGAAGAGATGAACATCAACCCAAACTCGCCAACAGAAACTCACCCACAACTTTTACTAACTAGTATAGAGTGGGATGCATTTCAGGCATATATTGGAACTTCTCCTCTTTATGCATTAAAAATGTTAGTGCAAACCGATGGTGAAAACTCTTACCAGTATTACAACTGGACAAGAGGCGATTACGATAATTATTCTACACTTCGTAATGTTACCAAGATGATAGAAGAAGCGGAGCGTATTGAAGATAACACTTATATTGCATTAGGTAAATTCTTCCGTTCTTACTACTTCTATAATTTAACTTTAACTTTTGGTGATGTTCCTTATACTGATGCCTTAAAAGGTGAAACTGATGAAAATTATTCGCCTTCTTACGACGATCAGCAAACAGTTTTCGAAGGTATTTTAGATGAATTAGTAGAAGCAAATGATTTACTAGCAGAAAGTAATTCCATTATTTCTGGAGATGTTATTTACGATGGTGATATTACTTCTTGGAGAAAATTGATCAATGCTTTCCGCTTAAAAGTTCTATTAACTTTATCTAAAAAAACGGGTGATATAGACCTTACAGAGTTTGCATCCATCTATCAGAATGAACCTTTGATGGAGAGCGTAGAAGAAAGCGGACAGTTGGTTTTCTTAGATCAGCAAAACAATAGATATCCTAATTTTAATAGCAGTGGATTTAGCTCTGGTATGTACATGGATTCTACTTTTATTCAGCGTTTGCAAGAGAGAGAAGATCCAAGATTATTTATCTATGCTACTCAAACTAAATCTGCAAAAGAAGCAGGTAAAGCTTTAGACGATTTTACTTCTTACGAAGGTGGCGACCCTGCTGCACAATACAACGATGTAAACTTAAAAGCGGCAGAAGGTAATGTATCTAGAGTAAATACTCGTTACTACCAAGACCCTGAAAATGAGCCATATATGTTGTTAGGTTATTCTGAGCAACAGTTAATTTTAGCAGAAGCAGCAGTAAGAGGTTGGATTAGCGCAGATGCTGAAGTATTGTATAATTCAGGTGTTAAATCATCATTCAAATTCTATGAAACTTATGCAGAAGATTATACTGCTTATGTAACTGAAACAGTAGCTGACGATTACTTGAGCAGATCAATAAACAGCTTTGCTAGTGCAGCAGACGACGATGCTAAAATTGAATTAATCATTATGCAGAAGTATTTGCAGTCTTTCCTTCAGTTAGGTTGGTCTACATTCTACGAACAACTTAGAACAGGCTACCCAACTTTAAGAAGACCAGCAGGTGTAGAAATTCCTTACAGATGGATTTACCCTCAATCGGAATACAACTATAACTCTGACAATGTAAGTGCGGCAATTAGCAAGCAATTTGGAGCAGGAAACGACCAGATCGATGAAATGACTTGGTGGTTGAAGTAAGACTTTTAACCGATGAAATAGTGGGGCATCAATGAGTAAAATTGAGATGTTCCACTATTTTTGTTTTTAAGAACTTTTTAATTCTTATCTTCTGATTATTACTAGCTTTAAGTTCCGAGAAATCAATTTTTAATATACCCGATACAAAAATTCTATGAATGATTCTTCCAGAAGGAGTTTTCTGAAAAAAGCCGCACTACTTACAGGGAGTGCCGGAGTTTGGAATACTCTGCCTATATCTATAGAAAAAGCATTAGCTATTGCACCAGATGCCGGTACCACTTTTTACGATGCTGAACATGTGGTAATGTTGATGCAAGAAAACCGATCTTTCGACCATTGCTTTGGTACTTTAAAAGGAGTGCGTGGTTTTAACGATCCAAGAGCTATTGCTTTACCAGACAAAAATCCGGTTTGGTTGCAGCCAGATAAAAATGGTAAACGTTATGTGCCATTCCGTTTAGATATTAGAAATACCAAAGCCAGTTGGATGGGCGATTTGCCACACTCTTGGGAAAACCAAGTAGATGCCAGAAACGAGGGCAAGTTTGACCAGTGGATTGAGGCAAAAAAATCTGGAAGAGAAGAGTTTAAAGATATGCCACTCACCATGGGTTATTACAACCGAGAAGATATACCTTTCTACTATGCCATGGCAGATGCTTTTACTGTTTGCGATCAGCATTTTTGTTCTTCACTCACAGGTACAACTACTAACAGGAATTATTTCTGGACAGGCAAAACCCACAACAAAGCAACAGACAAAGCCAAAGTAAGAAATGGTGAAATGGGTTACAGAGACGAAGTTGATTGGACTACCTTCCCTGAAAGATTAGAAGAAAATGGTGTTTCTTGGAGAGTTTACCAAAACGAAATTAGTTTACCTACAGACGTTGAAGATAGCTCTTTACTTGCCAACTTTACCGATAATAACCTAGAATGGTTCACCCAGTTTGGTGTTCGCTTTAGCCCGGGACATTATGAGTTCTTAAAGAAAAAGAAGAAAGAGCTCGCTAAAGAACTTAAACAACTTGATAAGACTGATGCAGAAGCTTTAGCAGAAAAGAAAAAGGAGCTTACCGAGATTACAGAATACATCAGCAAGTGGAATCCGGAAGAATTTAAGAAATTAAAAGAACACAACCAGACTCTACATCAAAAAGCTTTTACTACCAACATCGAAGATCCAGATTATCACAAGGTAGAGGAGATTGCTTATTCTGATAATGGAGAAGAGCGTGTAGCCAAAGTACCAAAAGGAGACATTCTACATCAGTTTAGAAAAGATGTAAATGATGGGAAATTACCAACTGTTTCTTGGGTAGTTGCACCACAAAAATTCTCAGATCACCCAAGTGCGCCTTGGTATGGTGCATGGTATGTGTCTGAGGTATTAGATATTTTAACACAAAACCCAGAAGTGTGGAAGAAAACCATCTTTATTGTAAACTACGATGAAAATGATGGCTATTTTGATCATGTTCCTCCATTTGTGGCGCCAGACCCTAACGATCCTGAAAATGGTAAAATGTCTGCTGATTTAGATGTAACTGGCGAATTTGTTACCAAAGAACAGGAATTAGAAGCAGGTTTTAGTGAAGAAGATGCAAGAACAAGTCCGGTTGGTTTGGGTTATAGAGTACCTCTAATTATTGCTTCGCCTTGGTCTCGTGGTGGTTGGGTAAATTCAGAAGTTTGCGACATTACTTCTACCATCAAGTTTATGGAGAAATTCATTTCTAAAAAGACTGGAAAAAATGTTGAAGAGCCAAATATAAGTACATGGAGACGTGCTGTAAGTGGCGATCTTACCTCTGCTTTTAGACCTTACAATGGTGAAAAAATTAACTATCCGGAGTGGGTTGATAGAAACGAGCATGTACAAGGAATTTATAATGCGAGCTTTAAAGATGTGCCTAAAAACTACAAAGCATTATCAGAAACAGAGGCTCACAATATAGCTTCACAAACAGAAAAGTCTGAGATATTACCAACTCAAGAGCCGGGTACAAAGCCTTCTAATGCATTAAAATATGAATTACATGCTGATGGTAAATTGAGTGATGATGGAAAAAAGTTTATCATCAATTTAAAAGCAAGCCAAGATATTTTTGGTAAAGAAGCTTTGGGAGCACCATTTAATGTATATGCACCAGGCAATTATAAGGATAAGAAAACGGGTAAATTTGTTCCGGTTAAAACATGGACTTTCGCTGTAAAATCTGGTGATACGCTTGAATACGAGTGGCCATTAGAAGACTTTGAAAATGGTGAATACCACTTAAGAGTTTATGGGCCGAATGGTTATTATAGAGAGTTTATGGGGAATGCTGAGGTCGCTAAACTAGAGGTTACTGTAGAGCCTATCAAGCAGAGAAACAAGTTCAACAATGAGTTGAAAATCACTGTAAAGAACCTGAGCAAATCTGATGAGGCGAAACTTCTTATTAAAGAAGATACTTACAAGAAACTCGATAAGGAGTTTACTTTAATTTCGGGAGCACAACAAAGTTTTGTGTTAGATGCCAATACTACTAGAGGTTGGTACGATTTCAAAATCCAATCACAAACAGATAAAAACTTTTTAGTTTACTATGCTGGTAGGCTAGAAACAGGAAAAGATAGCATTACAGACCCATTAATGGGAAATACTATTGGTTAAAAAAGGAAGCAGTTGGAGTTTAAACTTCAACTGCTTTTTACTCTTATCATCTCCTATATATTTCAATCTACTTCGTCTCTTACTGCAAATCATTTTTGTGAAAATTAAGCTGCATTCCTATTGCAAAACTATTCACAGCTATAAATCAAACCAGTTTGTGACAAAGCTCATATTTATCATCATTTTTTAAGATTAAATAATGATGATAAATTGAGTAAATGAATGCTGTTAATAGCTGATTTTTTTTATTTCTAGCAGTCAATTTATCGTCTCGAATTAATTAAGAAAATTGTAAATGCTTAGAGATGAAATAATGTGATGAAAGATTACAAAAAATTAACTCGCCTTTTAGTAAAAAGCTGTATGGCTTTGCTATTAGCTACTGTTGCTGTTTTCCCATTTGAAACTTTTGCTCAATCTGTCAGAAAGAAAATTAGTCTAGATGAAGATTGGCGATTCCATTATGGCCATGCGGCAGATGCTAACAAAGATTTTAATTACACTATTTCTAATATCTTTTCTAAAACTAAGAAAGCAGAAAATACGGCAATTGAGCCAAAGTTTGACGATAGCGAGTGGAGAAAATTGAATATACCGCACGATTGGGCAGTAGAATTGCCTTTCGAATACAAAGGTAATTTCGATGTAATGGCTCATGGTTATAAACCAGTAGGAGGTTTGTTTCCAGAAAATAGTGTTGGTTGGTACAGAAAAAGATTTACGATTTCGAGTTTAGATTCAGGGCAACATTTTACAGTGCAGTTCGATGGAATTTACAGAGATAGTGAAATCTGGTTAAATGGATTTTATTTGGGAAATAACAAAAGTGGTTATTTGGGAGTAAGCTACGATATTACAGATTACATTGATTTTGGTAAAGAAAATATATTGGTTGTACGTGTAGATGCTTCTCAATATGAAGGTTGGTTTTATGAAGGTGCAGGAATTTACAGACACGTTTGGCTCAATCAGTTTAATAATTTACACATAGCTCACGATGGTGTTTTTGTTTACACAAAAGTTTCTGAAAATGAGTCTATAATAAGTGTGGAAGTTTCAGTTGAGAATCAGAACTTAAAAAATGCAGAGGGAAGAGTTTATAATTATATTACTGATAGGGATGGGAAAAATCTAGCAGCATCCGCAGAAACATCTTTCGGCCTAGATGTTTTTGAAAGTCAAACCATCAAGCAAGAATTAAAAATAGATAAGCCTCATTTATGGTCACTTGATGATCCTTATTTGTATAGAATGGTGAGTGTTGTAAAATCTGGAGGAAAAGAGATTGATAGAATTATTACAAAGTTTGGCATTAGAACTATTGAAATTGATAGTGAAAAAGGACTCTTTTTAAATGGAAAACATGTAAAAATACAAGGAGTCAATTGTCATCAAGATCATGCAGGTGTGGGAAGTGCCTTGCCAGATTATTTACAATATTACAGATTAAAATTGCTGAAAGAATTTGGCGTAAATGCTTATAGAGCTAGCCATAATGCACCTACACCAGAATTACTAGACGCTTGTGACAGTTTGGGAATTCTTGTAATGGATGAGCAGAGGTTGCTCAATAGTAGTCCAGAGTACATGGATCAGTTTGAGCGATTATTGAAAAGAGATAGAAATCATCCATCTATTTTTATGTGGTCTATCGGTAATGAAGAAGGTTATGTGCAGAAAAACAATTTTGGCAAACGAATCGCCCAGACTATATTAGCTAAACAACAGGAATTAGACCCTACACGAACAAGCACTTATGCAGCTGATCTGGCTAATTTTTATCCCGGAATAAATGAGGTAATTCTAGTACGCGGCTTTAATTATCGGATTCATGGCATCGACGATTACCACAGAGATCACCCAGAGCAGCCGACGATAGGCACAGAAATGGGCAGTACTGTAACAACCAGAGGTATCTATACAACAGATTCAATTACTGGTTATGTGCCTGATCAAGATATTACATATCCTTGGTGGTCTTCTACGGCTGAGCACTGGTGGTCTATTGCAGCTACTCGCGATTGGTTTATGGGAGGTTTTATATGGACTGGATTCGATTATAGAGGAGAGCCGACACCTTTTGAATGGCCAAATATCAATTCTCATTTTGGTATTTTGGATATGTGTGGTTTTCCCAAAAATATATACTATTACTATCAATCTTGGTGGACAGATAAAGATGTGTTACATATCTCACCACATTGGAATTGGAAAGGAAAAGAAGGTGAACCAATAGATGTTTGGGTAAATAGCAATGCTGAAACAGTAGAATTATTTCTGAATGGCAAAAGCTTGGGCAAAAAAGACATGCCTCGTAATAGCCATCTTAAATGGCAAGTGCCTTACAAAGTTGGAAAGCTTAAAGCGGTAGCTGTGAAGAATGGTAAAAAGATCACCTCAATCGTAGAAACAACTGAAGCAGCTTATCAGATCAAGCTTACACCAGATAAAGAAACTATAATTGCAGATGGAAAAGATGCCACAGTGGTAAATGTAACTGTATTAGATAAGAAGGGTAGGGAAGTGCCAGATGCTAATAATCATATTAGCTTTTCAATAAGTGGTGATGCTCAAATTATTGGGGTAGGTAATGGAGACCCAAGTAGTCACGAAGCAGATAAATGTTTAGATGGGATCTATGCTAGAAACTTATTTAATGGAAAATGTCAGTTAATTGTGCAGTCAGGAAAAACAGCTAGTGATATTAAAATAACTGCAAAAGCAGGCGGTTTGGAAACTGCTGTTGTAAATATTAAGACATTGAGTAAATAGGTGTTGGGTATTTTTATAGAAAATGAGAACTATCTAATATCATATTTTGATAAAAACATCAAATAGTATTAAGTAAAGCCCATAATGAGTATATATTTACCCTTAATAAATAGAATATTGATTTAGAAAAATAAACTTATGCGAAAAATAATCTACTTGATGTTAACTGGGGCTTTTATATTCTTAACTACTTTTTGCAGTGAAAAGAGTGATGCTCCAAATGAACAAGTTGAACAAAGAAAAACAACACCTATAGATTCAATCAGATTGAGCGATCCTTTTATATTGGCTGATGCGAAATCTCAAACCTATTATATGACTGGAACAGGAGGGAAGCTATGGAAAAGTAAAGATTTAGCGAATTGGGAAGGGCCATTTGATGTAGCTAAGACGGATTCAACCTCATGGATGGGACCAAAACCAATGATCTGGGCTGCTGAACTGCACGAGTATCAAAATAAATATTATTACTTCGCGACTTTTACTAATAGAGCTGTAAAAATAGATACCGTTGCTGGTAATATAATTGAAAGAAGGGCAAGCCATGTTTTAGTGAGTGACAAACCAGATGGTCCATATGTACCCATGAAAGATTCTACCTATTTGTCAGCAGATAAGCCAACATTAGATGGTACATTTTGGATAGATAAGGATGATAAGCCTTATATGATTTACTGTTACGAATGGCTACAAAACTTAGATGGAACTATTGAGAAAATTGAGTTAAAAACTGATTTGAGTGGTTCAATAGATGAAGGGGAATTACTTTTTAGAGCGAGTGATTCGCCTTGGAGCAGAGAAAAAGATGAAGACGGAAATGATAAACCTAATAAAGTAACTGATGGACCATTTTTATTCCAGACTAAAACTGGCAAATTAGGTATGTTGTGGACAAGTTGGATTTATGATAAATATGTACAAGGTGTTGCTTACTCTGAAAGTGGTACTCTTGACGGACCTTGGATTCAAGAACCAGAACCAATTACACCAGATAATTTTGGACATGGCATGATGTTTAAATCTTTTGATGGAAAAAATTTAATGGCTTTACATAGCCATAAATCGATAAATGGTAGATTTCACAGAGTACCTCACTTATTCGAAGTAGATCTTTCAGGAGATAAACTAGTTGTTATTGAACCTTTTATACCTTAAATAGTAGATAGAAGAAAAAAGAAACCCTTGGAAAAATTCATTCTCCAAGGGTTTCTTTTTTTATTGGCAAATCTCATTATCATCTCGGTACTCAGTGACATCTATATACCAATTATTATAAGTAGAACCTCCAGATTCTGCCCAATCCTTAAATTTTAAATAACCTCTGTTTATATCTTTGCCTTCTTTCATTGCTTCAAAATCATAAACAACACTAATAGCCCATGGCAGATTTTTCTTTGTTTTATACCAGCGTTTGTTTGAAGAATTGCTATTGTCATCAGAACTTCCAAATAAATTTTTATTCATTTTTTTAGTAGGATTTTTACCAGATAAATGCACCTCTTTTTGTCTATCTCCATTGATAAAAATAAATGGATTGAAAGGAGCAGTTCCTAAAGTTTCTTCAATAATTGGTTCTGTAAAAGTGATCGTAACTTCTGTATCGTTTTGCTGGCTATTACTACATACCCAAGCTTCACCAACATTATAGGCATTATCAAATAAAATAAGTACAGCATTGTCTTGGTCGCTTTCTAACCCGTTTGCTGCTACATTTATTAAGCCTGCTTGCAAATTATTATTACCTGTTACCGATGCGACAACTTCAGGAGTAAATGGAAATTCTATTCCAAAACCATTGCGAAAATAGCCTCCGATAGTTTTAATTCGGGTTTTGATAATTAACTCTGCAACTTTATTATCTGCATTGTAAACAGCAGTAATTCTATAATTTACTACAAGGTCGTTAAAGTCGTAATCACCTTTGTCTGGCCACATATCTTCAAATGCCAAAGTTCCCCAACCGAACTGCCTTGGTGTATAGGTGTTAAATGCTTTATTTGCATCACTTGGATAATCGTCATTTACATCAATTATTCCATCATTATCAGTATCTGTTTGATCTAGTACTTGTTCTCCACAAGATGCAGAACCTAAATCAGTAATTTTATGGTCAAAAGTCTTTAGTACTGACCAAGTACCATCTTCTTTATCCATTTCAATAAGCTGCGAATTATCATCTACTGTTGCTAGAAATAATCTATCATTTTTATCTATGGCTAAAGATGTTGGCTGAAACGGTAAATTTTCGGCACTAATTCGCGTAGCTAATGCCACATTTCCATCAATATCTAGTTTATATAAACCTGATAATGTACACATATAAAGCTCTCCGTCTGTTGTAAAATCAAGATCACCATTTTCTGTATTGTCTAGACCTACTATTGCTATACTATTTGTAACTGTATTGTCTGTTGGATCAACTGTATACAATTGATCAAAATCTGAAATATATAGTAAGCCATTTGTATTGTTAAATCCCATGCGGGCATAATCTCCATCAAATGGATTTCCGTTACCTACAACATGAAATTTATCAGTATCAATCTCGTAATAGCGAAGTACCTTGCGAGTATTATAATATACAAGATTATTGTTTCTGTCTACTGCACAAGCATATGATCTGTTACCTGGTAGATGAGCAATAAAAGTCTCATCAAAATTATTGTTTTCGGTATTTATGCTATAAAAAATCTCATCTTCATTTACAGAATAAAGGTTTTCGGCACAGTTTGCTGTTGTTTCTAATGTGCCCTTACGTTGCATACTAACATTAGAATTAAATGTATATGATAAATGTGTACCAGTAATATCTAAGGTAGCAGCTTGCTTTTTTCCATTAAAAATCTTTTCTACACGAACATTATCAATTGCTCCTGATAAAGTAATGGTTTTAGTAAATTCTCCTTGTGCATTTAGACTCCCAGATGCTATCAAGCTTTTTTGTTTGGTATCATCCAGTATGTACACATTTATGCGACTATTTCCAGTAAAATCATTGTCTTTAATTTGGAGTGTTACACTTTGCCCATTGTTAAAGTCAAAGTTTTCTGGAATATTCAATTCTTCCATCTGTTGGCTTGATAAATCATCTTTTTCAATTTCCGGTCTGTATTCACAAGCACTTAATGTGATAGAAAGTAATAGAATGGTTAGTTTAATTAATTTCATAGGGTTACCCATCTAAGTCGCAGCACAAATAATTTGACTGTAAGTTTTAGGTTTAGCTTCTACCATTCTTTCAAGTAATTTATCCAGAATGGTTTCTCTAAAATTCCTTCGGTTAAATCTAAAGAAATATTCGTTTAGATAATCATTCAACAACTTTTTATCACAATAAGAATGAGTACCTCTCAACCAATTTTTCAAATTCCTAATTTGCAAGTGTAACATGGTGAAGTTTTCCCCTTTGTTTGATAACTGTGAGCGCATGTTTTTGTATAACTTTTTGATAGGTTTATAGCCACTCCAACCATCTGTAACTATGGCTGCTTTTTTACTTATATGGTCTTTGAATATAGGATTTAAGCTCTTAGCACTAAAGTCTTTTATGGGTTGAGCATACCCCCTTCCTGCAATGCCTTCTCTATATTCAATGGCAATCACTACTCTTACTTTTTTGTCTGAATGGCTGCGACCTTGCTCTCCTTCTTGGGGAGTGCCTATTTCAAACTCATCTACATGCACCTGATCTACTAAGGGAAACTTTTTGCTACTGCTCATAGCCTGTTGCACCTTACGTCTAAATAACCAGGCTGTCGTTTGTCTTACACCAAAACGCTGGGCTAAATGAATACTATTTGCTCCTTTTTTATTGGTGACTATCTCGTAAACCATGGCAAAGGCTGTGTCTATACCAAATTTTAACTTATGGAATAGAGTATGAGCTGTGGCAGATTCATCATAACCACAAGCTGTGCATCGTTTACTAAAATCTTGTTTGCCTTTACAAAAAGTAGTATGCCTACATTTTCGACAATGGTATCCATCACTCCATTTCTGATCATGTAAATACGCTAAACACTGTTCTTTTGTCCCAAACCTGCTTTTAAATGCTTTTTCTGTTAATCCTTTATCTATTTTCATCTTATATATGCTTATTTTAAGCTAAGATAATCCTGTAGATCGTATGGGTTTTACACACTGAGATTTAAATGGGTAACCCTATTAATTTCATCTGTTTGTTCTGTTAGACTCTAAATATTTAGTTGATTCTTGGCGATGTCACAACATTTGTTTATTGAACTAAGCCAAGATTGGATTTTCACAGATGAGTATGCAAATTCTATGGAAGAATATATCTTATAGAGTTAGTCATAAAATTAAGAACTTGTGAGAGTATATATTTGAGTCAAACTTTAAAAAATTCTAAAATTCTTACAATTGGGGAAAGTTAGAAAAAAGTGTAAAAGTATAACTTTTCTAAGTTTGGCTAGTATGATTTGGAGCTTTTGTAAACTAGCTATTGATATTCACTTCTAAAATCTGTTAATGAAATTAAAGCAACGTGAAAAAGATGATATAAAATCAATTTGAATTGATTCTGATAAAAAAGTAGATAAATATTTTGTGGACTAATCGATATTGTCTTGATATAGGACAGTTTCTAAAAAGTAGAAATTTTCATTTAAGAGATGAATTTATCTTTTTCCAAAAGGATATTAACATTGAATAATTATATTTTAGGTCAATACTATATGAGTTACAAACAGAATTCTTACTTATAAATTAGGGACTTTTTTAGATTTTTGAATCTTTTAAAATATCTAATTGAGGATATAATTTTTTATAAAATCTATAAAAAATTATATTACCCTTAATAAAGATGATTATCTTTTGTTTAAAGGGAAATAATAATCTAGTGTAACTAATAAATATAATTAGAATGCAGAGTCAACTCCATATTTATGATGATGGTGAAGTGGTAAACATGCCAGATTTCTATGAAAGCAATTTATTGAATGACCCATCTCTATATAAAGCAGGAAAAGAACTTAAAGATGCAGTAAATATAGCAATGCTATTAGGAAAACCTCTACTAGTTACTGGGGAACCAGGTACTGGAAAAACTCAACTTGCACATAGTGTTGCTTACAAGTTTGGGATGGACTCACCTCTAATTTTTAATACTAGATCAACTTCTACAGCCACTGATCTTTTTTATGTATATGATGCGATAAAGCATTTACAATATGCTCAAAATCAACATAATGAAGTATTGAATGATGATGAAATTGAGCGAAAATTTATTCATTATCAGGCCTTAGGAAAGGCAATTCAATCTGGTAAAAGGCAAGTTGTTTTAATAGATGAGGTAGATAAAGCTCCTAGAGATTTATCTAATGATATTTTGAATGTGCTTGAAGATATGGAATTTACTGTACCGGAAGTTCATAAGCTATATAAAACTGAAAAGGCTAAAAGACCTGTAATTATTTTCACAAGTAATTCAGAAAAGAATTTGCCTGATGCATTTTTACGGAGATGCATTTATATTCATTTGAAATTTCCATCTGAAGACAATCTTTTAGAAATAGTTAGCAGTAAAATAGAAAATCACTTTTACAGTAAGCAGGAATTGCAAGATTATGTGATACCTCATTTTATGGTAATTAGAGATACACTCAAAAAGAAAAAGCCAAGTACATCGGAATTTCTACATTGGGTAACAGTTCTTGAAAATATTCGATTTAGCGCAAGAAATTTGACTGTTTTCAAAAACCTATCAAACGATGAAAAGCAAAAGCTTTATATGACTTATTGTGTACTTGCAAAGAATGAAGAAGATGTAAATATTATTAGGGAGTTTATAGAAATTTAATTCAAATCTGGATGAAGACTTATCAATATTTAAGATTGAAAGAATTAATAAGTTTATTAAGGGCCAATCATTTTCAAATATCTATATCAACATATCTGGATATAAAAACAATCTTAGAATATTATGATAATAGTAAGTCTCCAGAAGATATAAAAACTTTATTATGCCCTTTGATAGCAAAAAATCCACAAGAGCAAGAACAGTTTTATAAAATATTTAATGATTGCTTTAAAGAAAGGGAAACAATTATAAAAGCATCTGCATTTGATGATGTTGAAATTGATCAAACAACTAACCAACTTGTATCTTCAACTAAGTTACTAAGTGCTGTTGCTGTTGTACTTATACTTTTAATTTCTGGTATTTTTTGGCTGAAAAAAGATTACTGGCAACAAGATGTTTTATTCAAAAAATCTGATAAACAGAACTCGGAAATTCGATTTCTGAAACAAAAAACTATTCCTGAATTGGATATCAAAAGACAGGTTAAATCTTATGAAATCGAATAGACTTTTATTTTGGCTTTTTGTAATTCTTGTATTTTCATTAGTAAACTCAGTCAGTGTTGCTAATCCCCAAGCAAATGTTTTCGAATATGAAATACTTGAACCCAGTAATATCGAGACATATAAAGTTAAACAGGTTTGGTGGCAAGAGCATAAAATACTCGTAAAATGGTGGTTGTCTTCTTGTATTATTATTGTCTACATTTTAGTTGAATGGTTTTATTTCAAAAAAAACAGAGTAATCATAGAACTAAATAAGCAAAGTGATTTAGAACCATTTAGGTGGAATATTAATATACCCTCATCATATGCAATTCTACATTCAGATAACTTTGGAGTTTTACCAGACAAGTTGCAAAATAGGAGGGTTAATAATAAAAAAGGAATAGATGTTAAAAGCACCGTAATTGCGACAGCAAAATCTGCTGGTTTAATGGATTTAAAATTTAAATCTACAGAGAAGCCTGCATATTATCTTATTTTGATAGATCAACAATCAAGGAAAAACCATCAATGGGCACTTTTTGAATTTATTAGCAGTGAGCTAATTAAACAAGATTTACGAGTTAAGAAATTTTATTTTAATAAGCGACTTTCATCATGTTGGGAAGAGTCAAGTCTACAGAAATATACATTGAAAGATTTGCAGTCTCATTATATTGATCATAGACTAATTGTATTTGCAGATGCTGATAATTTTAGTGCAGTAGATAAAGAATCAATTAATGAGCTTAATCTTTTAAAGCAATGGGATGAAGCTACATTCATGACCGCTAAAGATTCTCTTCTTTGGGGCGAAAATGAAAAATTTATTGAATCTTTCATGCCAGTACTTCCTGCAAATTTAAATGGAATTGAATTATTAACAGAAAGATATGAGACACTCGATGTGAGTTTATTATATAATAATAGCAAAAACAAAGAATCTTGGATTATAGATTTAAAAGAAGAACCTGAGCTTGTAATCGCAAATCTTCAGTATTATTTATTGCCACATGTTAATCAAACTTTATCAACAGAAAAGGCGAATTTGCTAACATGGATTGCAGCTTGTTGTATTTTTCCTCAGGTATATTGGGATTTAACATTTCTTATTGGGAATAAGCTATCTACTCCAGATAACAATCTACTAACCATTGAAAATATTAGCCGATTAACAAAATTATCTTGGTTTCAAGAAGGTAGAATTCCTGAAAAGTACAGAGAATGTTTATTAAACAATAGTGAAATAATTACTGACAAGCAAAAACAAATGATAGCAGATACTATTGCTCATTTGTTAGAAGATAACATGAAAAATCTTTCGAATCAAAGTGTTTTTCATTCACATAAAATGCAATTATTAATTTGTCAAATTATTGGTAACAGTTCAGAAAGTACTAAAAAGACCAAGATAAAGGAGTTAAAATCTATTTTCCCATTTGCATTACAAAAAGATTTTCTAGTTTATTCAATTCTAAAAGATGGTAAAAAATTTTTATTGGAAATTATAATTCCAGATAAGTGGCATAAAACTTTTTTTAATGATCAATTCTCTTTTACAGGATTTAAATTCACCTATAGGTTACTAATTGCCTGTCTTCTTTTAATTTTTCCATTAAGTCTTAAAATGGATAGAATCATTTGTGCTAATCCTATAAAATATGATGATTCTTATTATTGTATCATTGATAATTATCAAATGGCAAAACTACTTAACCTTGCAGCGGTTGAAAGTTATGAGCCAAACTCCTTAGAAATTGAATATACACTAGAGGTATTAGATTCTGCCATGCAAACTATTAGTGGTTTTAATATTGGAATGGAAAACAAAGTAAAAGTTTTTTACAATATTACAATTTTTCATTTACAAAATGGGAATAAAGAAAAGGCTCGAATAACATTTGAAAAATTAAAATCTTTACCTAGAAATTTTGTCATTAGCAATGAAAAGATGATTAAACTAAAAGAGGCTTTATAGGCTTTTGAAATGTTTCTTTTTAAGGTTATCAAATCACAAAATGTATGTTCCTGAAATCCAGCGATTAGCTTTGTATGCTCCGGAAATAGCCTTACGGAATTCCACACTTTTTTAGTGTATAATTGTTGATTTTGCTATTATGTGACTTTGTATTATTCTTAGAATCCTTTCACGCCATTAAATTCGTAGTAGTCTTCTAGATTGATTTCCTTTTTCCTGCTTTTTCGATTTTTCCAATCGGGAGCTTTCCACCGTTTATGAATCTTACCCTCCAAGCAATGAGCTTGGGCAGGGGTGAGGTAATCCACACTGGCATGAGGCCTCATATTATTATAGGCCTCAATATTCTTTTCCATAGTTTCTGAAGCTGCTGCAGTAGATAAAAAACCTTTGGGTTTACCATATAAGAACTCCGTTTTCAATGTCCTGTGCATTCTCTCAGCAATCCCGTTGTCTCTTGGATCTCCAGTTTGAACCATACTAATTTCAATCTTATTTTTCTTCAAAAGCTTTGTATAATCATTGGAACAATATTGACTACCTCTGTCAGAATGATGCATTAAATCCATTTTCTTATCATTTTTTCGCTGTTTTAATGCCATTTGTAAAGCTTTCATTGGTCCTTCAGCTTCTAGACTATCTTCCATTGCCCAGCCGACTACTTTTCTAGAGTAAGCATCAGTAACCAAACTTAGATATGAGTAATTCCCTTTAACTGGGACGTACGTAATATCTGATACCCATAATCTCTCTGGTCTAGTAACTTCTAAACTTCTGCGTTTATCATTGTATTTCCTGTAATGATGATTGGAGTTAGTAGTTCTGATGCCATCTCTTTTTTTTATCAGCAAATTTCTTTCTCTGAGAAGCTCATGGAGCTTGTCTCTGCCCATTTTAATCCCTTCAGTTTCCAGCCAATCCTTCATCAAAAAATGCAGTTTTGAAGTACCAATACCTGGTAATACTTCTCTGAGTGAACTTACTTTTTTGATGACTTTATCTGCTATTTCTTGATAAGCTTTCTCACGTCGTACAGCCTCATAATAACTTTGCCGATGTCGATCATAAAAACTACAGATTAAGGTCAAACTCAACAATGGAAACACAAGACGCATCTTGTCTACCGCCAAGGCCCAGACTTTTTTGCAGCTGCAAGCTTTATTATGATGTCAAATCTTTCTTCAGCGATTTCAATTAAAATATCCAATGCCTTATGCTTCATTTTAGCATAATTCAGCTCTTTCTCTTTTTGTTGGAGTGCTTTTTTGAGGGCTGCAATTTCAGCATCTTTATCCTTGTAGTCTGGATCATCCATTTGGCATTGACTGTTTTTGAGTTGGTTTTGTTCTCTTCGTTTTTCTGATCTTAACCACTGCCTAAACAAGTTTACCGATATACCATATCTTTTGCAAAGAATTTCTGCAGTAAAATACCCTGTGTTATAGTATTCGATAATCTCCTGACGCTGTGCTAGCGCAAAACTTCGTTTCGTTGGGACGACCTCTGTCGAGTCGACCCTCGTTTTCGTTGTTGTTTTTTGTAATTTTTCTTTGTTTTTCATGGGCTTACAGCTTTGTGTAAGGCCAATTCCATACAACTCTTCCACTTTCCTTGCCTCCTAAGTGAAAATAGCTCCCTTTTCGGCATCAGTAAGGTTCAATGCTGCCACTTTTTTCCTGACTGCTATGATCTTTTTCAGCCTTTCCCTTTCCTCATTCGCATGGAGTCCTGGATTGAAGTCCTCTTTATAGAGAAGCATCCTATAAATAATTACAGCTAATTTTCTGGCAGTAGCAGTAATAGCTGCACCTCTACCTTTTTTGTAAGCGATTCTAGAAAAAAACTTTTTAAGTGGGTGAGTTTTAGTATTTCCAATTGCATTAGCAGCTCTTCTAAGTGAAATGCTCAACTGATTTTTCCCTTTTTGAGTCCTACTACTTAATATTTTGCCACCACTTATTTTATTATTAGGAGCTAACCTTAGCCAACTCACAAAGTGTTTAGAGGTAGGAAATTTATTAATTCCACTTCCCAATGTGCTCAAAACTGTTAATACTGTCCCATTTCGAACCCCTCCAATTTGATATAGATCTATGCCAAGTATCTGATAGGCCAGTGAACGTAAATCAAATTTTGGATCATTTTTACTTAGCTGTTTCATTCCAACATCTGGAAGTTTTACTTTTTTAATAATATTAAGCCCCTTTTTTAGTGTATTTTCTACGCAAATATCTAGGTCTCGAATTCTGTCTTGGTAATATTGATAAGTTTGCCAACAGTCTTTAATAACATATAGTAGGTCGTCTTTCCATTCCCCATCTAAAGATTTAGCAATTTCTTCTTTACTTTTTTTGACCCTTACATCTGCTAGTTCTGAAAGTGTTTTGGGATTTCTCTCTCCTAAAAGAATAGCATTAAGGATAGCAGAACCAGTTTTACCTGTAATATCATTGATAGCAACATCTAACCTAATATTCATTAAGCGAAGATTCTTCTGTATTCTATTTATATACTTGGAGCTTTGTTCTATTAATTTCTGTCTATATAAACAATAGGTATGCAATTCTCGAGTATGTTCATCAGGTAAATAACTACCTCTTAAAAGCCCCAGACTGTGTAGTTTTTGAATCCAAATACAATCTAACATATCTGTCTTTTTACCTTTCACATTTTTTACATCCCTGCCATTAACCAGTATTACCTCAAATTCTGCCAATTGTAATGCACTAAATAATGTTTGCCAATAACTACCTGTACTTTCCATGGCTACCGTAGTAATCTTAGCTTTCTTTAACCACTCAATCATTGCATTATGATCTTTGGTATATACACCAAATTCTCTAACATCTTCTTTTGTTTGACCAATACTTACAAAATGACTTCTAGAACCTACATCAATACCGGCTGCAAGGGGATTAACTACCTCCATTGTGATTTTCTTTTTCATAATTTTACATTTTAAACTTTAAAAAAGCTTTTGGGGGAGGTATCTTAAAGTTTGATGAATCATTCCATACGGGGTCACTTAGTGTGCCACCAATTAAATCAACAATCGTCCCTGAGGACTTTATACTTCCCAGCCAGATTTCAGGAAGGGTGCGGCCTGCAGGGCTTAATAAGCACCATTTGGCCTTAGGGCTTCTTCCAAAAGCTAACTGCCAGAAAGGTACAAGTTGTTTGTGTTAATCAATAAGCTTGCTTAAGCTAATCGCTGGATTTCAGGAGATTTCACAAAAATACTCATAAATATAATTATGTTAACTATAGAAAACTATCTATATTAAAAACCCACACTGATACCTCCTTTTAGTTAAAAAACTGCATTACCTAATTAGAGTTAATCTTGTACTCTGTATCTAAAATTCAAGAAATTAAGCTCAATACTAACAATCTGACAGATACTATAAACTATTTAGAAAATGAAAACCTCAATTTTGACAAGCCTGTTGATTCTCTTATCATTAGCTGCTCATTCTAGTCCAATTCTTACGATTGAATTTGATGATATAAAATCAGGGAATATATTTCTCATTAATGTGCAGAAAGAGTTGGCTGATACTTTGTCTATTAAGAATGGTAAAGTTACATATGAAGCCAAGATAGCTGCCCCAACTTTTTTTTATTTGATAGTCGATGGATATAATAATACACGCCCACTAGAACTAGTACTTTCCAGCCAGTTGACAGAAATGAACTTTGAAAGTTACAAAGTAGTGGGTGAAAATACTGTAGATGAGGCTTATCCGAATAATCCTATTTTTATTTCAGACCCGAATAATAACATCGCATTTTTTGAATTTTTATCCAGTTGGAAAAGCTTTTACAACACGATTCAGGCGCTATCTGAAAATAACTCAGAAGAACAATTAGAAAAAAGAAAGAACACCTATCATACATTTCTATCAGACAATAAACAAATTATTGAGAAAAATAGCGATAAATATGTGTCTGCTAATATTATTGATTTTTTGCTCAGTAATAACCTACTTCAATTTGAAACTTTGCAAACGTATTATGATTTACTGAGTACTAAAGTAAAAGAATCTTATTTGGGTTTTAAGATTGGTGAAAAATCAGGTAAAGCTGGTTACTTTCAACCTGGTAAACCAGCTCCAGAAATAACACTCGTAGATATGCAAGGCAAAAAATATAACCTCCAAAGTTTGAAGGGTAAAAGTGTACTACTTCATTTTTGGTCATCATCTTGTGCACCTTGCATCAAAGAAGCCCCAGACTTACTAAAGCTCCAACAGGGAAATACTGAAAACCTAGTTGTAATAAATTTCTCACTTGACACGGATGACTCCAAATGGAAAAAAGGCATTGAAAGAGCTGGTATTGAAGAAATGATCAATGTATGTGATTTGCAAGCATATAACAGTGTTACTGCTAAAAGTTTTGATGTAACCTTTATACCTGTTTACTACTTAATTGATGCTAATGGTAATATTTCTTTAAAAGGTACGCTCCGTCAAATTACAGAAAAAATCAAGGAAAATATGCCATAATAATTACGAATTCAGGTGGGTTATGGAACACATAAAACCAAAACAACCTTAGTGGTTATACTTTTCAATAAAGTTTAAAAAATATGTAAGTTAACATTTCACCTTCCTTAATTGCCGCCCAATTTTGCTGTAAGGTATTCTTAGCTTAAGAATTCAATCTTTTCACTAAATAATTATTATATCGGCACTGCTTCTAGTATTAGCGATTATACAGGCACAAGTAATACAGCTAAATTCCAAATAGCAGATTACCAGATCGACGAATGAAAATTCCTTTCAGCTTTCGCTACCATTATTACCTAAATGAAATGCCGGTTGTTAAATCTTACTATCGATTCTACTTCGACAATTAGGATGTTATTTCTCATACACTCAATTTAGAATTGCCAATTAAATTAGGAAGCTATGTTACTTTTATCCTAATTATAGGTTTTCTACACAAACTGCAGCCAAGTACTTTACTCCTTACAAAGAGTATCTATCTACTGAATAATATCACACTCAGATTACGACCTTTCTGCTTTTTATGCAAATCAGTATGGGTTGGGTATAAAATATACAGACATCCTCACATAAAGCCATATTGGTAGTTTAGACTTAAAAAACATTAGTTGAAACTATAATTCCTATTTAAGAAGTACAGTATTAAAAGCGAATATTGTCACTTTGGAAGCAAAGTTTATAATTGATAAGCCGATTTCTAAGTAATATTAAACATATTCTAAGGAGAGAGTAAAATTATTTCCATCCTATTTTTTCAGGTTGCAAATATCACTACTCATACATTTTAACTTTTAAACAATTTAAATCCTGAAGATTTACACTTAAATTTAAGTTGCAAAAAATTAAGAGATGGAAAAAAGTCTATCTTACAACCGTACAAACAAATTTAAATAGCTATTAACTAATATGAGAAACCTATTATTATCAATTATGCTTTGCCTTGTAGCTCAAACTATTATGGCGCAGCACTCAATAATACCTGAACCGGTAAATTACAATGGAAATGGTGAAACGCTAACTATTAAAGAAAACCTCGCTTTTAATATTCTTACTAAAGATAAAGAAGCGATTGAGTATACAAATCAATTTATAGCATTTGTAGAAGATTTTGGAATAAAAACTACCAAAGAAAAGTCGAGCGATGCACCTGCTATTTCAATCAATCTTAATAAGAAAAAAAATACTGAATTAGGTACCGAAGGATATACATTAAAAGTTACTGCAAGCGAAATAAGCTTAACTGCTAATGAAGCGGCTGGTATATTCAATGGTTTTCAAACATTAAAACAATTGTTACCTGCAACGCCAAAAGTAGCTCCATCTGATGGATTAAAAATAGCAGGTTGTACCATTACAGATTATCCAAGATTTAAATGGAGAGGTTTAATGCTTGATGTAAGCCGCCATTTTTTTACAGTAGATGAAGTTAAAGAATACATCGATAAAATGGCAGAGTATAAATTCAATGTTTTCCACTGGCATTTAACCGATGACAATGGATGGAGAATTGAAATAAAATCTTTGCCTAAGTTAACAGAAATCGGTGCATGGAGAGTTGAGAGATACGGTAGATTTGGAGAAAACAGACCGACTCCACAAGAAGATGAAGCCACTCCATATGGTGGATTCTACACACAAGAACATATTAAAGATGTAATCCAATATGCTGCTAATAAAAACATTACAATTGTACCTGAAATAGATGTTCCAGGACATAGCATGGCAGCATTGGCAGCTTATCCAGAGTTATCTTCTGATAAAAAACCAAAATATGTGAGCCCAGGAGATAAATTTTCTGAGTGGTATGGAGATGGTACTTTTAAGATGTTGGTTGAAAATGCATTGAATCCATCAGACGAAAAAGTATATGAGTTTTTAGACAAAGTATTTACAGAAGTAGCAGAGCTATTTCCGGGTGAATATATCCACATGGGTGGCGACGAATGCTATCATGGCTATTGGGAAGAAAATTCTGAAGTAAGAGCGTTTATGGAGAAAAACAACATTGCTGATGGCGAAGAGTTACAAAGCTATTTTGTGAGCAGAGTTGAGAAAATAATTACAAGTAAGGGTAAAAAAGTAATTGGCTGGGACGAAATACTTGCTGGAGAATTAGCTAAAAATACAGCAGTAATGAGCTGGCAAGGAATGAAAGGTGGAATAAAAGCGGCAAAAATGGAACATCCGGTAGTAATGTCTCCAACTACTTTTGCTTATTTAGATTACTCTCAGGGAGACCACAATGTAGAAAACTGGATTTATGCAAAGCTCAGTCTAGAAAAAACATATACGTTTGAACCCGTTCCAGAAGGTGTAGATGCCAAATATATTTTAGGCGGACAAGGTAACTTATGGACAGAGGTTATACCAACCATGCCATTTGCTTTATATATGACCTACCCAAGAGCACTTTCATTATCAGAAACTTTATGGAGCCCTAAAGCAAAGAAAAACTGGGATTCATTCATCAAGAAGACAGAAGTGCACTTCGATAGATTTGATGCAACTGGTACTAATATTAGTAAAGCGGTGTATGAGCCACAAGTAAAAATCTATGAAAAAGACGGAAAGATGTTTTGCGAGCTTTCCAATTCTATACCTAACAGTAAAATCTACTACACAATAGATAACACCTACCCTGTTAATTTTGGAAATGAGTATACAGTAGCTTTTGAAATTCCGAATGGAGAATTGAATTTAAGAACACAAACATTTAGAGATAACAAAGCACTTGGCAGAGAAATCATTATCTCTAGAGAAGAGTTAAGAGCTCGAATCAAGAAATAAATTTCATAAATAAACCTATCCTAATTAACGGGATAGGTTTTCTTTTTTTACTCTATTAGTCTCAACTTGCAGCACTACCAATAATTAGCTATATTAAACCATATCCCACATTTTTTAATATAGCCCCTATGAAATTACTTACAATTTTAGCTTCCATATTTGTGCTCACAGTTCTTCCAACTTATGCACAAGAATCAGTTGATATCCTTAAGTACAATAAGGGAGAAAGAGCTATCATAATAGAACTTACTACTGCACTCAATGCCATTACTTCAATAAATACCATAAGTACAGAAGCTAATGAATATATTGAGAATACAGTAAATTTATTTGAACTCGAAGCAGGTTCACTCCTCACAATTCAAAAAGAAGACACAAAAAATGTGGTAAGAATAGAAGACTACTTGCAAAAAGTTAAGATGCTAAAGTTAAGTATAGAGCTAGTGGATGTCACTTTTAGTAAGAAGAGAAAAATTAAAAGCATTATGATTAGAGAATTGTATGATGTGAAAGGCTAAGAGATTTTATTGTCAGCAATTGCTTTCACTTAGCTTATCTGAGATCAATTTTATAGCTATTATTTTAAAAATCATTTGCTCAAATGGTTATTTTAGTTGATTATCCAACCAAATCAATCATTTATAAAACCATTTCATTCAACTTTATCTGATATACAGGTGTGTGTATTATAAAAAATACTATTGCTATGGTTATATTTAGTATAGATTATAAGCACAATTTTAATACTAACTATCAGAAATGTATATCAAAATAAATAAAAAAATAGAAGATGAATTATTGATAAAGGTATCTAGAATGAAACCGGTTATCAAGCCTACCAAACCTCATAAACACGATGGTTATCACGAATTAATTTTTTTAAACAAAGGTTCGGGAGTACATCACATAGACGATGATATTTTTGAAGTGGTACCGCCCGTCGGTTTTTTTCTGAGAAACGGGCAAGTGCATTGTTGGGATTTCTGCCAAATACCCGAAGGTTTCGTTATTTTATTTAAAGAGCAAGCAATGTCTTCTTATTCTGTTACCCTAAATCAACTTTTAAATTACCCATCAAATTTGATATTAATGAAAACCCAGCATTGTTTGTATTGCTAGATCAATTTTATAGTGAGTTTAAAAAAGGTACTAATCATAGCACTCTTACGGCTTATTTAAATTTGGTGATGCTAAAAACAATGGAACTATCTACTACACAAAAAAGCCATAATCCTTCCCTCCTATCAGACTTTCATAAATTTAAATCTTTGCTAAACGAAAATTTTATAGCGCTAAGGCAAGTAGGAGAATATGCAAGTTTAATGAACATTAGTACTTATAGGCTAAATACAGTTTGCACATCGGCAGTTCGCAAACCAGCAATGGCTATAATTAAAGAAAGAGTTTTAATTGAAGCAAAAAACATGGTAGCCCATACAAGTATGAATGTGTCTGAGATTGCCTATAATTTAAATTTTAGCGATACATCTAACTTTATTAAATTTTTCAAATCTCAAACATCGCTTACACCAATAGAATATAGAGAGAAAATATAATTTTATTTTTTTACCATTCTTTGAAAAAATATACCATAACATTGCGCAGCTAATAATGGATTTTTGTATAAAAACTACATGTGCAAACCATTATTCTTCTGCTTTCTTTTATTCATAACTTCAGTTGCTTACAGCCAAACTACTATTAAAGGTAAACTTACCGATGCTACAGAAAATAGCCCGATTGAATATGGCAGCCTAGCCATTTACCAAAGTAACGACAGCTCATTAGTTGGAGGGAGCATTTCTAATGATAATGGTGATTTTATTATTAAAGACATTAATGCCGGTAACTATTACCTAATAGCCAAATTTCTTGGTTTTGAACCAGTAAAAATTGAGAATCTTTTAGTCTCAAAAGATCAAAATATACAGCTCGGAACAATTGCTCTGGTTCCAAATCAGCAATTTTTAAACGAAATAGAAATTTCTGGTAAAAAAGTAACAGCCACACATAAAATTGATAGACAAGTATTTCAGGCAAGTTTGTTTGAATCTGGTAAGGGTGGAACCGCTACCGATATTTTACGAAATATGCCCTCTGTAAGTGTAAATGCTCAAGGTGTAATTTCTGTGAGAGGTTCTACAGGTTTTGTAGTAATGATTAATGGCAAACCTGTTCAAACAAGTCCCGAAACAATATTAAATCAGCTTCCGGCAAATGCCATAGATAATATAGAAATTATTACTGCTCCTTCTGCTAAATATGATCCTGAAGGAAAAGCCGGAATGATTAACATTATTACGAAACAAGGTGCTACAGATGGTTTATATTTATTAGTTAATGGAAAAGTAGGGTTACCTAGCATTCAAAATTATAATAATGCAGAAAATGCATCTCGCTATGGCGGTGATTTTACTTTAAACTTTCGTAAAAAGGATTGGGATATTTCTGTAGGTACCAGCTACTCACGAAACGATTTAGCAGGTAGAAGAGAAGGAAATGTGTATACGATTATTGACGATACACTAACTACTTTTCCTTCTGATGGGGAACGAAGTTTCGATGAAACAAGCTACTCTGGCAGATTTTCAATTGCTTATACACCTAATAAAAACAATGCATTTAATTTGGGCTTTTATGCTGGTAAAAGATCTAAAGATAGAACTGCCGACATTTTGTATTACGATAATAATGCACAGAATATAAGCACTGGTAACAGAATATACACCTATCAATATTTTAATGAAAACCTTAGAATAAGAAAAGGCGATTTTGTTTTAGGCAGTATCGATTATAGTCATAAATTCGAAAATAGCTCTACCCTTTCCACTTCCCTTTTATATGAATATACTATGTTAGGTGGTCCTACTACTAACAAAAATCTAAGTTGGCCAAACACTACAGAAATTGTTCAAGAAGAATATAATACAAATGATAATCCTTTAAAAGGTTTCCGTTTTCAGCTAGATTACAAAACTGCCAAATTACCCATTGGTGTTTTAGAAATGGGATATCAGTTTAGAAATTTAGACCATACAGGAGATTTTGTATATGAGCGAAAAAATTTGGAAACGGGTATTTTTGAATTGGTACCTGAGTTTTCAAGTTCTGTAAACTTACAACGCATTTTACATTCTGCTTACTCTCAGCTTTCTGGTTCTAAAGGAAAGTTTGAATACCAAGCAGGTTTACGAATAGAAATGATGGACAGGGCACTGTATTTAAAAGATAAACTTGGTTTAATTGATAGCACTTATAATTATGATTTTGTAAAACTGTACCCAAGTGCAAGCTTACTTTATCAAGTAAATTCCAATTTAAAACTTAAAGCAGCTTATAGTAAACGAGTAGAAAGAACTACCACTTTCAAAATGAATCCTTTTCCAGAAAGAGAGCATTCTGAAACATTTGAGCAAGGTGATCCTGAGCTAAAACCAGAATTTATAGATTTATTAGAAACAGGTATTATATACGACTTTGGCGATAATTCTATCTTTCTAAACGCTTATTTTAGAAATGTAGAAAATCTTGTAAACCGTGTAAATACGATATATAATGACACTATTCTCAATCGTATTTATTCTAATGTTGGTAGAGCCAGAACAATTGGAGCAGAACTGGGCACAGAATTAAATCCTTATAACTGGTTAAAAATCTTTGCTGGTTTTAATATTTATAAATCTAATATTAAAGGTGCTTTTGATAATAGACCAATAGATAGGTCTAGTTGGATGTATAATATTAATGGAAATGCAAACTTTGGTATAGCTCGAAACTGGAGAATTCAATTCTCTATAAATTATCTTTCTAAACAACTGACTGCACAAGGCGAAGACTCTAAATATTTAGTACCAAATCTTTCTATAAGGAAAACATTTTTAGACGAAAGACTCACAGCTACATTGCAATGGTTAAACATAGATATGGGCTTATGGGAAGCCAATGAACAACGAATTACTACTTGGAGAGATAATGAGTTTTATACAACTACTAATTATGTATACGAAGTTGATATGCTAATTTTAAACCTCAGTTATACCTTAAATAAGTCTAATAATAAAGCCAAGTTTATAAAAAGTGAATTTGGCGAAAAGGAATTTTAATTGAATTTCACAGAAAGCAAAGAGATTCAATATTTAAAGTAAAATTAGACTACGTTCAAATATATCATCATATGTCCAAAAATGCATTTCTTAAAAATGTTATACTCCCATAATCAAAAAGAGGCATTTTGATAAATTTATTATTATTTTTAACAAAGTATAGACCAAAATAATGCAACTTTTTCATAGCATTTTTATATTATTGCTATATGGAAAATAAGAAAGATGGTTTATTTGTTCGTCAGGAAATTTCAGAAGAATTTTTGACAAAAGCTTTAGAAAGCTGTGCTTCTGAACCGATAATTACTCCAGGCTCAGTTCAGCCTCATGGAGTATTATTTGCCTTAGACGCTTCCAATTATAAAATCAAGTGTGTAAGCGACAATCTTTCATATTTTTTTGACGCATCTGCAGAAGATGCATTAGAGCAGTCTATCGAAACAATTCTTGGAGAAAAAAACACCCTCCTACTTAAGCGAGTGGTTATTAATAAACCGCTAAATCCCATACAAGCAATAAGAATTGAAATTGATGAGGTTGAATACGACGCTAATGCATATATCTCAAGTGATTTTATTGTTTTCGAAATCGAGTTAGTTCCTGAAGATGATATTAACCTCAAGTACGATTTCTTTTACGATGACTTAAGAAACTTTGCCACTGCATTAAGAAAAGCTTCTTCAAAAGAAGAGTTATTTGATACAGTAGTAGCCCATATTCGTAAGTTAACAGATTTTGATCGAGTTAAGCTTTATGAATTTGATAATGAGTGGAATGGTAGAGTAATAGCTGAAGACAAGAAAGAGAATGTACCAAGCTATAAAGGTTTGAATTTTCCGGCAAGTGATATACCTCCTCAAGCTCGTGAGTTATACTCAAAAAACTTTTTAAGAATAATAAGTGATATAAGGTATAAACCTTCTAAAATAATAGGTAGCAAAGACATCGAACATCTATTGCCTTTGGATATGACCTATTCTGTTTTAAGAAGTGTTTCTCCGGTACATATTCAATACCTCGAAAACATGGGAGTTGGAGCTTCTATGTCAGTATCAGTTATACAAGATGGTAAATTATGGGGTTTAATCGCCTGCCATCATTTAACTAGCAAACATGTAGCCTACAGAACAAGAATGGTTGTAGAAGTAATCGGCCATATGTTCTCCACCTTGCTTTCATCTTTTAACGAAATAGCAAATAAGAAAGAAAATTCAAGCAGGTCTTTGTTGTTAGGAAAGCTTTCTAAAAAACTATTGGAGAAAAACTCAATAGATGAGCAAATAGCCGAAGAGCTTATGGGTATTATGAAAGCTGATGGAATGGCTATAAGCATAAAAGGAAAAATTCAACAATTTAATACTACATTAAGCACAGAGAAATTAAACGCTTTATTCGACTATTTTAAATCGAACAGCCCATTAGCTATTTTTCAAACTAATGAGGTAGATAAAACTTTTAAAGATGAAAAACCTATTTTAGGCTTAGAAGGAGGCTTAATGGTTGTACCCATTAATCATTCTAATAACGATACAATTATCTGGTTTAGAAAACCTATAAAAGTCGAAATAAACTGGGCAGGTAAACCTGAAAAAAAGGTAGAAGAAACCAAAGCAGGATTTAGACTTTCACCCAGAAGTTCATTTAAATTGTGGAAAGAAAAAATTAAAAGTAAATCTGCTCCGTGGTCTAATTTTGATGTAGAAACAGCTTTAGCTATCGTAAGGCTTATTCTTGAATATGAAAGAAATGTAGCCGAGTTGGCCAATCAGGCTAAAAGTGATTTCTTATCTAACATGAGTCACGAGTTGAGAACCCCAATGAATGCCATAATTGGAGTTGCTAGTATTCTCGGAAAATCACCAAGTCTTCCATCAGAATTAAAAGATTTTGTAAAAACATTAAATATCAGTTCAGAATCGCTGCTTACACTTATAAACGACTTGCTCGATATTGCCAAAATTGAGTCTAACAAAATAGAACTGGAACATATTCCCTTCAATTTTGCCGAGATATTAGAAAGTGCCAGATCTGTAATGGCTGTTAAAGCGAACGAAAAACAACTAAGACTCAATTTTAATTATCCAGATAAAAGTGAACTTTATTTTGTTGGCGACCCAAACAGAATAAGGCAAATACTATTTAACCTGCTTAGTAATGCTATAAAATTTACTTCTGAAGGCTTCGTAAACGTGCTTTTAAAAGTTAAATATCCAGAAAATCAAAATACTTGTAATGTTATCGTATATGTTTCTGATACAGGTATAGGTATGAGTGACAAGCAGTTAAATAAGATTTTTGATAAATTTACTCAAGCAGATCAAACTATTACCAGAAATTTTGGTGGCACTGGCCTAGGGCTTTCTATTACCAAATCTTTTATTGAGATGATGGGTGGAAAGATCTCTGTAACCAGTCTAGAAGGAATGGGTTCTCAATTCCAACTCGAAATTCCCCTAGAATTGCAGAACAAACAAATTGTTAGCGAAAAATTAAATCCTAAGAAACCAGAGCCTAAAGCTCCTGTAAATGTTGCTAAAGAAAAAAAGAAAATTCTGTTAGCAGAAGATTACGAAGGGAATATAATTGTTGTAATATACTTTTTGCAACATATTGGTTATGAGACCTTTGTTGTGAACAACGGACAACAAGCAATCGAAAAATTGAAAGAAGATAAATTCGATTTAATTCTAATGGATGTTCAGATGCCAGTGATGAATGGCTACGAAGCTACCCGTACAATTAGAGAAATGCAGAAGAACAAAGAAATAGAGAAATGTCCTATAATTGGTTTAACTGCCCACGCATTTCAAAATGAAAGTAACAAATGCTTAGAAGCTGGCATGGACGATTACATCGCAAAGCCATTCTCTAATGACGAATTAAAAAGTATGCTTACTAAATATCTAGCCTAATTTCTTTTCTGCTGAAACAGCAAATTCAGCATATCGAATGTTTGCCTATTCTGAATTTGCCGATAGAAATTCTATCATTTTTTTATATGTTCTGAAATTTTCTTCAACTTTTCAATATTTTTTTACTTTTTCAAAAAAAATAATTTATCCTAATACTTAATTTAGGGTATTTTAATCTCTGTTATAATTATTCCTCTATTTATAGACTTTTATTAAGTTGTTAAATTTAAATTATTAAGTATTAAAATTTAGATAATTGGAAATTCTTATTAAAATCGACTAAATGCTTTCTGCAATTTCCTCTATGGGAAAATACGTATAATTTGAGCAGAAATGTAAAGTGATTTTAGCCATGTAAGATTCTAAAATTTTATGCATTTACTGCTGAAATAGCATTAAAACGGCTATTAAAATGCTTGTAATTTAATACTATTAGTATCGTTTTCGCTCATATAAATTAATAGAATTATAAATGAGTAAAAATGTACTTATAGTAGAAGACTTTCAAAGCATAAGAGATTATTTATGTAAATTCTTAACACAAAAAGGCTTTGAAACTTTTCCTGCTGTTGACGGTGAAGAGGCATTGGAGGTTTTGTCTAAGCAAAACATCAATCTGGTTATTTCTGATTACAATATGCCCAAAATAAGTGGTTTGGATTTATTGAAAAAAATTAAACAAAATCCAGTACGTAAAGATATACCAGTCATTTTTTTAACTTCTGAAAAAGATTTAGAGTTAATGAAACAGGCTCGTGAAGCCGGGCTTTTCGCTTGGATTAAAAAACCTTACGATACACCAATTTTTTTAGCAACTATCGACAGAGCATTAAGTAATGGAAGAGTATCAGCATAAATTTATTGATGATGCTCTTGATTTACTAACTAATATAGAAGGAACACTCCTCCAACTAGAAGAACATCCAAATGATGCTAATTTGATTGAAGAAATCTTTCGCATCATGCACACGATAAAAGGTGCCGCCAATATGTTCGGCTTTTTACATATTGGTGAATTAACACATCAGTTGGAGAATATTTACGATGCTATTAGAAATAATAGAAGCAAAGTAAATGAGCAAATACTTTCTTTAACATTAAGAGCTATTGATCATCTAAGAAAAATTTTAGAAGATCACACATTAAGTCAGCCAGCTAATATACAAGCACATCAAGAAATTGAAAGTGCGATAATTAGTGTTTTAAATGATATAGATAACAATGTAAACAAGTTAAGTAATACAACTAAAAACTTGCCTACATTTTATCTGACTTTAAAGCCTATAAATAATGCCGACTGGCTAGAAAATGAGCCTATTCATGTTTTTGCTGAACTTCAGCAAATAGGAACATGCAAAATTTTTAGAAGTACTGAAGCAAACGAAATATCTTGGCCTATTCTATTAAGCACAGATCAAGGGCAAGATGCAATAGAAGGTGTTTTCCTTTTTTCTGATCATGAATTTAATAATGAAATTTTTGAGCTATCAAAACTCAACTTGCTCATTAATAAAAAGTTGATAGATGCTATTGAGCATAAAGAAGAATTGGGTGAAAAAATAAACTTAGATTGTATAAAAGAACTCATTTTAGAAGTTGAACAATCAAGTGTTAACAATGCTCAGACGGTAAATAACATTACAGAAAATACACAAAGTGATGTAAAATTCGAGAAAAAAGAAACCTTTAAAGTTTCCAGAGAAAAAGTTGACCAAATGATGGAATGGGTTAGCGAAATGGTAACTATGCAAGGTGCTCTCAAAATGCTTTCTAATCGCTATTTAATTCCAGAGTTTTCTGCTGTAGCAGAAAAAATCGAACATATTACATCTGGTCTAAGAGAAAGTGTGTTTAGCATTAGCCTGGTAGAGTTAAGCACGCTTAAAACAAGATTCGATAGGTTAATTAGAGACTTATCTAAATCTTTGGGCAAAGAAGTTTCTTTAACGATGGAAGGTAGAGAAACCGAGCTTGATAAAAGTATAATTGAGCGAGTTACCGATCCCCTACTACACATTCTTAGAAACTGTATGGATCATGCCTTGGAGACTCCTGAAGAAAGAGTGAGCTTGGGTAAAACTCCACATGGAAATATCTTAATTAAATCTTACTACACAGGTAATAATATAGTCATCGAAATTAAAGATGATGGTAGAGGAATTAATGCTGAAAAAGTCCGCCAAAAAGCGATAGAAAAAGGGATTATTTCTGCTACTGATGTGCTAGATGAAAAGGAGATTTATCAGCTCATATTTGCACCTGGATTCTCTACAGCAGCAAATGTTACAGATATCTCTGGTAGAGGAGTTGGAATGGATGTAGTAAAGAAAAGAGTGAAAGAATTAAGAGGCGATGTGGAGCTAAAATCAGTGGTAAATCAAGGTACTACCATTATTATTAAACTACCTCTTACACTTTCTATAATGGAAGGCTTATTAGTAAAAGTTAAAGACCTTTCGCTAATTATTCCTCTTGATGCTGTACATCATTGCCACAAAGTTGAAAGATCAGAAATACAAAACGCTCAAAAGTTTAATGCTTCAGTAATAATTGAGCAAGAACTTTTATCCATTATCAACTTAAGAGAAAAATTTGGATTTGCCGAGCTACCAACAAATGAAGCAACAATTGTAATAGTAAAAGATACCAATATGGAAAAAGGTTTGGTGGTAGACGAAGTAATCGGCCAGCAACAAATTGTACTTAAACCACTCGGAAAACTCTATCAAGATCAAGGTTGCTTTCTTGGAGGCTCAGTAATGGGTGATGGCAGCCTTGCTTTGGTTATGGATATTGCTCAATTAATTCAACAGAATAAACAAGAACAAGCTATATGAGTCTTAATGAACAAAAAATCAATCATTACATTATTTTATACTTAGGTGAAGAGCCTTTTGCAATTGATGTAATGAACGTGAAAGAGATCTTGGAACTTTCCAAAATTACAGAAGTCCCCGAAACCCCACCATTTTTGCGAGGTATAGCCAACTTAAGAGGCAGTCTACTTTCGGTGGTTGATCTACGAACAAAGTTTGCTATGCAAACCGTAGAAGATACGCGTAAAACCAGAATTGTGGTTTTAAATTTTCAGGCTAATAATGAGCAAATCACTGTAGGGGTTGTGGTAGACCGAGTTACCAATGTTATTGAGTTAAACGAGGCAGAAATACAGGTACCTAACGATATGCATGACTATAAAAGAGCTGCCTACATCAAAGGTATCATCCATAAGAATGACGACTTTATTATGCTCATTGATATCGAAAAGATTTTTAACATTTCGGAAGCTGAACTACTTACCGAAAATGTCTAAATATAAATGAAAATAGCACTAACTAAAATTACAGATTAAACAACTTTTTAATTAAAAGAATGAAGCTCACCATCAAAAATAAACTAATTTTTGCTTTCGCATTATTAATTGGTTTTATCATTATCGTATTTGTGTTAGCTACTATATCATTGTCAGGAATGAATGATAGAATTAGCTATATATCTAATAATACAGCCGCAAAAATCTTATTAACCGGAGAAATTAATCAAGATATAATATATCTGTCTAGAGATTTAAAAAACGTGATTATCTCTACTGATGATCAACAAATGAAAGATATCGTTCAAGGCATTGATAGAAAGAAAAATGAATTAAGTGAACGAATTAATAATCTTGACGAACTTTTAGATTCAGAAGAAAAAGCAATTCTAAACGAATTCAAGAAAAAGTGGGAAGAATACTTAGTAATTAGTAATAACATTGTTGCTTTAGCACTTCAAAACTCAAATCCACAAGCTGCTAAAATTTCAATGGAACAAGCAGGTGAGTATTACGATGAATCTATCTTCTTACTAAACCAGATTAAAGAAGAAACCAAGTCTAATTCTTCTGCTCAATTTATTACGTCTAATTTATTAGAAGCTCTAAGTAAAATTGTACGTGCAGAAAAAAATATAATTTTTGCTACTACCGACGAAAAGATGTCTTATTACAATAATGTAATGACAGAAAATAGACAGTTAGCAGAAAGATATGCAGATGAATTAAATAGTCAACTTTCTGGCAGATCAGCAAGAATTTTCGAAAAGTTTGAGGTTGCTTTTAATAAGTATACAGAAGTAAATAAAGAAATTATTAGCTTATCATTACTAAACACTAATGAGAAAGCATTTATACTTTCAAATACTACTGGTAATGAGTTACACCAAGAGTCTTTGGCATTAATGCAACAACTTACTATTAAATGCCAGAATCAATTAATAAACGATAAAATCGAAAGTAAAGAAAGCTATACTGCTTCTAATATTTATATGATAATAACCATCGTATTATCAATTTTACTTTCTACACTTATTGCTTTCTGGATTGTAAGAGGTATTATTCAAGCATTAGACGAAGCCAAAAAAGTGGCTCAAGAAGTGGCTGAAGGAAATTTCTCTACAAATATCAATATTACTAATGATGATGAAATTGGAGATTTGCAACAGCAACTTAAATACATGGTAGATCGCCTAAAAAACAGTGCAGAGCTTGCAAAAAGAGTTGCTGCTGGTGATTTAACTGTTTCTGAATATGAGAAACACATAAAAGGTGATTTAGATGAAGCACTAAAAGAAATGATTGAAAGATTGAGGTCTGTTGTTAGCTCAATTATGAATGGTGCAGATAATATCGCTGCTGCTAGCCAACAAATGAGTGATGGTGCTCAACAATTATCTCAAGGTGCTCAAGAGCAAGCTACTTCATCAGAAGAGGTTTCATCTTCTATGGAGCAAATGGCTGCCAATATCGATCAAAATACCGACAATGCACGCCAAACTGAGAAAATCGCTAGAAAAGCTGATGTAGATATTAAAGATAGTAGCGAAGTGGTAAATGAAACAGTTCTTTCTATAGAAACAATTGCTGAAAAAATTACCATTATCAGAGAAATTGCTGAGAAAACCGACCTACTAGCATTAAATGCCGCTGTAGAAGCTGCAAGAGCTGGTGAATATGGAAAAGGTTTCGCAGTAGTAGCAGCTGAAGTGAGAAAACTAGCTGAAAGAAGCCAAAAAGCTGCAAATGAAATTGGCGAACTTTCTTCTGCAAGTGTTATAAAAGCAAGAGAGTCTGGTAAAAAATTACAGTTGGTAGTTCCAGATATTCAGAAAACTGCTGAGCTAGTACAAGAAATCTCGGCAGCAAGTACCGAACAAAGCTCAGGAGCTGAACAAGTGAATAAAGCGATACAGCAATTATCTCAGGTTATTCAGAAAAACGCGGCTAACTCAGAAGAAATAGCTTCTAGTTCAGAAGAGCTTTCGAGCCAAGCAGACGAATTGAAGAAAGCAGTTGGTTACTTCAAATTAGATAACAACTTTAGTTCTAAAAGTAATAGCTCTAGTTTAGTAAAAAGACATAATTCCAAGAATCGTTCAAATGCTACTAAAATAGTGCATGAACCTAGCACGAGTAAAGGTGTAGATTTAGACTTAGGAGATGAATCTCCATCTTTCGACAACTTTGGTGAATTTTAATAGAATTCTATCCTAACCAATTATTACCCTTCATTTAGCTATGTGCTAAGTGAAGGGTTTATAAAATAATTACATCTCGATTATATCTCTGCTAACTTATATTACTATGTTTCGATTAAGTCATACCGATTTTCAAAAACTAAGTGAGTTTATAAATACTTACAGTGGCATAAAAATGCCTCATACAAAAAAAACTTTATTAGAAAGTAGATTACAGAGAAGAGTAAAAGAATTGAATATTAGCTCATTTGAAGAATATTGTAATATCGTTTTTTCTTCTAATCAAAAGAGTACCGAGGTAATTAAGCTGATTGATAGAGTTTGTACGAATAAAACTAGTTTCTTTAGAGAAATCGGGCATTTTGAATATTTGCAAAAGCACATTTTACCAGAGATGGTAGATAACAATAAAAAACACATGAAGATATGGAGTGCAGGTTGTTCTAGTGGAGAAGAACCCTATTCTATAGCGATTGCCATTAATGAGTTTAGAAAGAATAATGAATTTATAGATTATCAAATTCTTGGCTCCGATCTTTCTACTACTATTTTAAAACAGGCAAAAAATGCAATTTACCATGAGTCTAAGATAGAAGATCTGTCGATTGAGATTAAGAAACGATATTTTTTAAAAGGTAAGGGTGAATATAAAGGTGTTGTAAGGGTAAAACCAGAAATTAGCAAAAAGGTAATGTATCAACGTATTAATTTTATGGATAATGAATATCCGATTGCTGAAACGTTTGATCTTGCTTTTTGCAGAAATGTTTTAATCTATTTTGATAGAAACACACAAGAAAAAGTAATTAAAAAAATTTGTAAAAAGATAAAGATTGGAGGCTATTTCTTTTTAGGACATTCAGAATCGACTATGGGAATGCAATTACCTCTTAAGCAATTAAGCCCGACTATTTATCAAAGAATTTAGTTTATAGAGACGAAGCTGTAAAAAAATAGTCTAGCAAGTAAAACTCACTAGACTATTCAAGTTATCAAAAAGCGTATTTTATTTTTCCACAAAAAATTTGCTTGAATTAGGCTTCAACTTCTAAGTGCATGTTTTTCCAAGCTGTAAATCCTCCTGCTAGGTTATAGATATTTTGGAAACCATGCTGCGCCAAAATCATGGAAGAAATGTAACCTCGTAAACCTTTAGCGCAATAAACCAAAATAGGCTTTTCAGTATCCAGCTCATCCAATCTATTCCTCAACTCATCTAGTGGAATATTTTTAGCACCAGCTATTAAGCCATTGTTATGCACCTCTCCCGGATTTCTCACATCTAAAACTGTTAGATCTTCCAATTCTTCAATAATCTTTTCAGCTCTGGTCACATTTACTTCTCTAAATTTTCCTTTTAAAGCATTCTCAGCTACATATCCAATTACAACTACAGGATCTTTGGCCGGTGAATAAGGTGGCGCATAAGCTAAATCTAATCTTGGTAAATCGTGTATAGTGAGGTTTGCATAAATGGCAGTAGAAAGTACATCTACTCGTTTATCTACACCAAATTCCCCAATCATTTCTGCACCTAGCAATTTGCCACTATCAGGCTCATAATAAATTTCTAGAAAAATATCTTTCGGGTTAGGATAAAAGCCCGGAGTGGTTCCACCCACCAACATTGAAGATTCGTAAGAAATACCTTTTCTGCTAAGTTCTTTAGGTCCTAAACCAGTTCTAGCAATGGTAAAGTTGAATAGTTTCATAATAGCTGTGCCATAGCCACCTTCAAAAGTTTCGTTTCCTCCTGCTGCATTTGCTCCAGCTACTCGGCCAGCCTTATTTGAATGTGTACCCATCGGAAACCAACTCGAATCTTTTGTAAGTCTATTTGGAATAGAAGAGCAATCTCCTGCTGCATAAATATTGGGCAGAGATGTTTCCATTCGCTCATTTACTATAAGCGCGCCATTTGGCAAATGCGCTGCTCCTTTTGCTACAAACATCTCTGTATTTGGCTTTACACTAATACTAATTAGCATAAAATCTGAAAAGAAGCGCTCACCATTACTTAAAATTATTTCTTGTGTTTCTGGATCAACACCTGTTACAGAAGTACCAAGTTTAAGATCAATTTCATTTTGGATAAGCTCGTTAGCAGCCATTTGAGCAAATTTTTTATCCCAGTTTGCCAACACCTGTTTACTCAATTCTACCACTGTTACTTTTTTACCTGCATGAATGAGGTTTTCTGCTGTTTCGAGACCAATCAATCCTGCGCCAACAATGGTGATGTGCTCAGAATTATCGATCACACCTTTCTTCATTATTTTATCGAAATCTTCTATTGTTTTGGCAAAAGCCCAGTTATAAAACTGTTCTATATTTTCAATTGGTGGCAAAAAAGCGCTTCCGCCAGTGGCTATTACTAGCTTATCATATGTGTAAGAATCTTTGTGTGTGTAAACTATTTGAGCATTCGGATCAACATCAATTACAGGTTCATTTAAATGAAGGTCTACACCAAATCTTTGTTTTAATAGCTCTGGCTGCACCACCATCAGTTTATCACGAGATTTTATTTTGCCAGACATGGCATAAGGAATTCCACAAGTAGCATAGCTGATGTGTTCGGTCTTCTCAAATAACATAATCTCGGCATGCTCGTCGGTTCGTCTGGCTTTGGCAGCCGCAGAAGGACCAGCTGAAAGTCCTCCGATTATAATGATTCTATTGCGTTTCATTGATTCAATCTTTTTATTTCTAATGTCATTTTATCAAGTACAATTTTGAGAGTACATTGATGTTTGCTTTGCCAATTTTTCCAACCACTACTCTATTTATTACACCAAATTTCAATTATGGAATAATCTAATATCTCCCCTCCTTCTGTTTTTCTATAAAGTAAGCTCAGCAGAATAATCTTTTTTGTAACTTATGATACATTAGAAAAATATTTTTTGATTTTTATCAATGACTGAGGTTTCATAACATCGTAAACACATTTAAAGTAGTACTACTCTCTCCCATTTACTTTGCTCATTTCATTATCTCAAATTATAGCTACCAAAGCTGGATTAGCTTTTACAACTGCATTTATCTATCTCACTGAAATACAAATAGTTTTGATAAAAAAGTTCGCCTTTATTTAATGCAAATTCTACTATGCATATCGATGAAAATTTAAGTATCTGACTGAAAGAATTGATCTTAATATTTATTCTGAATTTATCTAATTAAACAAAATAAATATCTGTATATACATCTATTGATAAACTTTTTTAACAAAATATTAAAGAAAAAAATATGGCTTTATAAAGTATTATTTCATTTTTGCGGCAAATACAGCACATTTAACTAAACTTTATTTTCAATGAAAATTAATATCAAGTTCCTAGTATTAGTCGCACTAATTTTTACAATTACCTTTGCATGTGATGAAGATGACCCTGAACCAGTAAGCAAATCCTCTGAAAAAAAGCTCTTAACCTTTAAGTTTTTGAGTTCGAATAATCAGAATCTGAAAGAAGATATCGTCGCTTATATCGATGAAGATAGCAAAACAATTTCGGCTGAATTGCCCACAGGCACAGACTTAACAACATTAACTCCAACTATAGAAATATCTGAAAAGGCATCAGTTTCACCAAACGATTCAGATACACAGGATTTTAGTAATTCCATTATATATGTTGTAACTGCTGAAGATGGAAGTACTACAAACTATACGACAACCATCAGTATAGAAAAAGCGGATAGTAAATCGATCATCTCTTTTAAATTTTATGCTGATGATAATAGTTCTTTGTCTGATAGTATTGTTGCTACTATTGATGAACAAGAAAAAACTATTACTGCCACCGTTCCTGCAGAAACAGACTTAACAAAACTGATTCCTACTATCATTATTTCTGATCTAGCAACTGTAAATCCAGCTAGTAAAGAGTCTCAAGATTTTAGTTCTACAGTAGAATATACCGTAACTGCTGAAGATAGCTCTACATCAAAATATCAGGTAATTATTTCACAAGATAAAATACCTACTGAACGTGATGCGCTTATTGCTATTTATCGGGCTAATCCAAATAGTAAATTAACTTGGGATACAACCAGTACCGATATTTCAACTTGGGTTGGAGTAACTGTGGAAGATGACAAGGTAACAAAATTGAGTCTGGTAAACGATGATATTTCCGTTTTGCCAATTGAGATAAAATACCTTTCTAACTTAAAGTATTTGTACTTAATCAATAATCAACTTACTGCTGTACCTAAAGAGATTGGTTCGCTCATCAACTTAGAAGAGCTTAGTTTATTTGGTAATGATCTTACTGAATTACCTGCAGAAATAGGTGATCTTGAAAATCTAATAGATTTATCATTGGGTTCAAACTACCTAAATTCGATTCCAGAAGAAATTGGTCAGCTTTCTAAACTCACCGAGTTGACACTGGATGTAAATAATTTGACTGAAATACCAAGTGAAATAGGTCAATTAGATAAACTTGAAGTACTAAATCTAGGTGGAAATAAATTGAAAAATTTACCAACAGGAATTACAGATTTAGCAAGCTTACAAAGAATTTACATTTACTCTAATGAATTAGAAACACTGCCAGATGAGATTGGAAGTCTTCAAAATCTGTGGCTCATAAATGCTTATGATAATAATATAGCAAGCCTTCCAGAAAGCATAGGCAATTTAGCTAAGTTGCTTCAATTGAAACTGAACCAAAATAACTTAGGTACTTTACCAAGTACGATGGCAAACTTATCTAGCCTCAACACTTTACAGTTAAATAATAATCAGTTTTCTACTTTTCCTGAAGCAATAAGTAACCTGAACAACCTAAAAGAAATTGATCTTTCAAATAATTTGATTGAAGATATTTCGGCCAGCATTTCAGGTCTTGCTAACCTCAATACATTAGACTTAACAGATAATAAAATTGCTGCATTACCAAGTGAGATCGGTATGCTCAGCAACCTCAAAATATTAGATTTGGTAAGCAATGAGCTGAGTGCATTGCCAAACGAAATTGGTAATTTATCTAACTTAGAAAAGCTATACCTAAATCAAAATGCTTTACAAGGCACTTTACCTGATGGCTTATTCCAACTAGCTAAACTTCAATTACTTAATTTGAGTGATAATGAATTAGAAAGTTTATCAACTAAAATCGGTGATATTGCTACTCTCACACATTTATTGATTGATAATAATCTGCTTGAAGCAGTTCCTCAAGAAATTAGTAAACTCAAGCAATTGGTTTATTTTTCTATAAAGGGCAATGTAATCACTAGTATCCCAAATGAGATTTGTACAATGTCTTTAACTGATTTTATAAAAGATGACACTGCTATTTGCGAATAAGGCTTTGTTAAATAGCTATTTAGTATTCCCAAATAAAGAGTATTCTATATTTGGGAATATCTATAAGATTCTCCTAAAATTGAAGTATTAATAAATATGATAATAACTGATTGATAATCAATATTTTAATGTGATTCTTATTAGAATTATTATATTTTCATCTTGTTTAGTTTCAATTCTGTATTGATTGAGTTATAAGCTATCAATACATCTATGAAGAACATTAAAACTCAAAACAGCGCACTTTTAATTATTCCATTAATATTGGTTGTAACATCTTTTATTCCTGTTGGCCGGAATTCAAAAATTGATCAGATTAGAATATCAACAAATAGTAAAAACTTATCTGAGCCTTTTACTGAGTTCACCAAAGTATCTGCTGAATATTTAAGAGATGGTGATCGCATTAAATTAACTTGGAGTGTTTTATCTGTGGATAATATAGATTATTTCATCATCGAAAAATCTAATAATGGGAAGCAATTTGAAAAACTAGCTACTATTTCAAGCGATGAATCGAAATTGAATAACAATGAGTTTTGCTTTTACGATAATGCATCTCAGATATACTCTTCGATTTATAGAATCACTCAAGTTGATAAAAAAGGAGCTTATGGTTTAAGCTTAGATCTTAACTTAAAAAGGATTCAGGATTGAATTATTAATTCCAACAACTTAAATCATACTTAAAATCTACTTGTATTCATAATAGCCTTACAGGTAAATTTTTTTATAAATAAAAACCTCAAACTGGGAATTGCATATACTACTTGGTTGTTTTGATTCTTTTCGATTAGAAAGATTTGAAATTTTTAAACAACAACAGTCTGACAGTAAATTATGGAAAACGAAAAAACTGAATTTTGGGAAGCAAACTTTGTAGAGAAAAAAGAAATATGGGGATTTGAGCCTGCAAAATCAACCGTAATCGCTAGAGATTTCTTTGTTGAAAAATCGGTGAAAAATATACTGGTTCCTGGATTTGGTTATGGTAGAAATGCCCAAGTTTTTAGAGAAGCTGGAATAGACATAACAGGCATAGAAATATCTAAAACAGCTATTGAAATGGCCAGAAAACACTACGGAACTGAAATGACAATTCATTATGGTTCTGTAACAGAAATGCCATTTGATAATAAACAATACGAGGGAATTTTTTGCTACTCATTAATCCACTTGTTAGATCAAGTAGATAGAGAGAAATTAATCGCAGACTGCTACAATCAATTAGCAGAAAATGGATATATGATTTTTATAGCCATTTCTAAAAAAGCTCCCACTTATGGTAAAGGGCAGTTGATTAGTAAAGACCAATACGAAATATTTGATGGTGTTAAAATGTTTTTTTACGATCAAGAATCTATTAAATCTGAATTTAAAAATGTCGGATTATTTGAAGTAACCGAAGTAGAGGAAAACTTTCCTTTCTATTTTATTAAGTGTCAAAAAAACTAGTGAAAATCTTTAAATACTCATTTCAGATACAAGTATCCTCAGTATGGTTACAAATAGAAAATAATCTTTCGAGACTTTTGTATTGTACTTAAAATTAAAAGCGCAATATGAAAAAGGCATTAATAACAGGAGCAAATAAAAGTATTGGTTTCGAAACTGCTAGACAATTATTACAAAAAGGTTACTACGTATACCTTGGAAGTAGAAGTAAGGAAAAAGGTTTAGCTGCAATTGAAAAACTTAAATCTGAAGGCTTAAACAATGTTGAAGTAATAGAAATTGACGTGAGAGATGCTGAATCTGTAAAAAATGCAAGAACAGAATTGGGGAGTAAAACTGAAGTTTTGGATGTATTAATTAACAATGCTGGCATTAGTGGTGGTTTACCACAAACTGCTTTAACTGTGAGTGTAGACACATTCCAAAATGTATACGAAACCAATGTATTTGGTGTGGTAAGAGTAACACAGGCTTTTATCGATTTATTAAAAAGATCAACTGAGCCAAGAATTGTTAATGTTACTTCTGGCCAAGGTTCTATGACGATGGCTAGCAACCCAGCAGACAAATATTATAATCATAAAGGAGCGGTGTACCAATCTTCAAAATCGGCACTCAATATGTACACAGTTAATTTAGCATATGAGTTACGCGACACTCCTTTTAAAGTAAATGCAGTTTGCCCAGGGTTCACTAAAACAGATTTTAACAACCATCATGGAACAGGTACTGTAGAAGATGCAGGTGCTCGAGTGATTAAATATGCTACTATCGATAAAGATGGACCAACTGGAAAGTATTTTTGTGAAGAAATGTATCCAGAAACTGAATGTCCTTGGTAAAATGTTTTAACCAGTACCATGAGTAAAGAAAACAAAATTCCTCATAGATTTGACTCACTATCAGAATTATGTAGGATGTTGGGTGTACCTAAACCCCAACATCCTTTAATTACTGTATCTAATAATATGAATCGCAGTATTGATATGAGCAAATTACCCAGTCCTCATATCAAAAGCTTCTATAAAATTTCATTTTTAAAAAATGTGAGTGGTCAGTTAAAGTATGGCCAAAGATATTATGATTTTGAAGAAGGCGGAATGATTTTCATAGCACCTCATCAAGTATTAGAAACTCATACTCATCAAAGTAATCATTCTGGATATACTCTGCTTTTTCATCCCGACTTGTTATTGAACACACCATTAGCCAACAAGATAAAGCAATATGGTTTTTTCTCTTATGATGTAAATGAGACTTTGCATCTATCAGAAAATGAAAAGAAGACTATTATCTCAATTTTAACTGTGATTGAAGATGAATTGAAACTGCCGATTGATGACTTTAGCCAAGACATCATTATTTCTCAAATTGAGTTACTACTTAACTATAGTAATCGCTTTTACAAGAGACAGTTCATCACTAGAAAAGCAGTAAATAGTGATATTTTACAAAAGCTAGAAACCTACCTTGATGCTTATTTAATAGATGAACAAGCATTAACGAATGGCATCCCAACTGTTCAAGCTCTTGCTAATATTGTAAATCTTTCACCAAGTTATCTTAGCGATATGTTACGCACACTTATAGGCCGAAATGCTCAGCAGTTTATTCACGATAAATTGATAGAAAAGGCAAAAGAACTATTATCTACCACTAATTTAAGTATTTCTGAAATCGCCTATCAATTGGGATTCGAATACTCACAATCTTTCAGTAGGTTATTTAAAACCAAAACTGATCTGTCTCCAATAGAATTTAGGAAATCTTTCAATTGAAATTATTAAATAGAAATCTCCTTTCCTTCTGCATATGTTTTTCCCCAATCGCATAAGCTTTCAAGAATAGGAACTAAATCTTTGCCCTTATTGGTCAACACATAATTAACTCCAACAGGCACCGAATCTGGAATTTCTTGTTTTACTAAAATGGCATGAGTTTCCAGTTCTTTCAACTGCCTAGCCAACACCGTTTCTGAAATATTAGGGAGTTCTTGAAGCAACAAATGAAAACGGTTATTGCCTTGTGAAATGGAGTAAACAATTTGAGATTTCCAACGTCCGCTAATTACACTTACCGCAGAGTTAAGCTCACATACCTGAAATAAAAACTGTTCATTTATAAAATTACTCGATTGTTCTTTCCTCATAATCAACTAGTTACATACTAACAATTTTGTTAGTTATTGTTTGTATTAAGCCCTGATAAGACCTTTGGCAAAAATAGAAAAATATGCAAAACCTAATAATAATCTTATTTTTCATGGCTTTCAATCAGACACTTTACGCACAAAACACAATTTACATTGAGTCTAGTTTCCTTAAAAAGAAAACTCCCGTTCTCATACATACACCAAACAATTATGAACCTTCAAAAAAATATCCGCTAGTATTTATGCTGCACGGCTATAGCGAAAATTATAAGCAATGGAGTGAGATTAGCGATCTAAACAAGTTGGCTAATCAATACCAAATGATTCTTATTTGCCCAGAAGCTTATGTGAGTTATTATTTAGATAGCCCTGAGTTAGCAGATTCCCAATACGAAAGTTTTTTCTTTAATGAGCTTATTCCTGAAGTCGAAAATAATTACCATGTAGATCATCAAAATATATTTATTACAGGTTTAAGCATGGGCGGATATGGCGCTTTGAGTCTCTTTATAAAACATCCAGATTATTTTAATACAGCAGCTTCTACAAGTGGCGCACTTGAATTCGACTATGAAAACTTTAAAAATATTAGTTTGCAGTTTTTTGACTCCGAAAGAATGAACAATGATCTAAAAAGAATTTTAGGAGATCCTCAGCAAACAGATTGGCAACAATACAGCATATCTACTTTACTCAAACAAAATGCTCATTTTAAAAAAGGATTTTTACTAGATTGTGGCTTGCAAGACCCACTACTCGACAATACTCTACAGATAAAAGAATTGGCTTTAGTTAAAAAACTACCCATCAAATTTTCCATTCAACCAGGAGAGCACAATGCAGCCTACTGGACAACATCAATCGAATATCACTTTGTTTATTTTAATCAACATCTTAAAAAAGGTTGAGGTGGGAATATTTAAATAAAGTTGATTTCTTTAAATTTATCCTCAAAAGATAAATGAATACCGCACTAAAGCTCGACCAATTACACGCAAAAGTTAAGTATAATATCTGGTTTAAATATTTTGCTGTATTTAATAGAATTATACTTGCAGCAGGATTTACTCCATCGGGCTTTGTTAAAATCAACAATGAAAGGTTTACTGCTTTAGCTAATAATCATCCGATGGGCCACTATTTGGAGGCATTGTATCACACCGGTTATTACTATCCCTTTATTGGTGTAATGCAAATTACCGCTGCAATTCTACTTTTAATTCCTAGAACAGCAACCCTCGGTGCACTCATCTATTTCCCAATTATATTAAACATCTGCATTTTGTCTTTTGCAGTTCGATTCGATGGTTCTTTATTCACATCACCATTAATGGTATTAGCTTGTTTATACCTAATTTGCTGGGATTACGACAAAATTAAATTCATCTTACCCTTTAAATATTCTACAAAGAATGATTCAAAACCAGTTGATAAAGTTTATAGTAAGAAATTCCCCTTCGCTTTTTTCAGTGGAGTGTTCGCTACGATGCTTATAGTGGTTTTTGGTGTAAACAAAATTTTTGATTTATACCCAAGAAACTCAATCTCCGAATGTCAAAAACAATGTAATGATAGTGATAATCCCGAAGCATGTATCACATTTTGCGAATGCATCTACAACAATGGAGAGTCACTTGATAATTGTTTAGAAGCGTATGATAATGCCGAAAAATAATTATCAAAATGCCTACACAGTTTCAAAGGAAACTGTGTAGGCACAAACAGGACTCCTATATTTTCTGTAATCTTATCATCGAAATGGCAGAAATAAGTAATGTAATGAGTACAACTGGTAACAATCCATTTAACCAGTTTACTTCTTTTGTTTTTGCTACATATTCAGGTGTAAACTGATTCCAATTCTCTGATAGCACATCTTGATTATCAAATATTTTAGGATAAAAATACAACCTCATTTTCTCATGGAATTGATTGGTGGCATCAAGAAAATTCATATGATCGCCCAAACTGGTTCCTGCAATGTTGTTAAAGGTCAGTTGTGTATGAATCGTCGGGATGAACCAACCGATAAACTGACTTGCTTTTTCTCTTTGCAAAATCTTATTTTTCATTGCATCACTATCTTCTTTGGATTCATCATCTCCCATTTGTTGCATGGCATAATACCAAAGCCAAGTAAAACCCTCTTCAGAAAAACCATACTTTTTAAATTGAGGATAATCTGCATAAAACTTCTCCATAGTCGGTTTTTTTTCCATATCCCATTTTTCGTGATAACCATCTCTTTGCTTAATAATGGTACTTAATGCTTCTGGAACAGGATATTTATTTGTCATGTAATTGTTCAAACCGGCAGGTAACAGAATTACTAAAACCAACCATAAAGAAAGTAAGCTAAGAATATTAAAACTCGAACTTTGTTTTAGTGAAACCAACAACAAACTGAGTGCAAACCAAAAAGCAATATACAGCACACTTAATAACACAAACACCAAAAATGCGCTATCAAAAGGAATTGATAAGACAAACTTTGCAATGAAAAAAAGTACGACTAATACAGTATAAATGGCAATTACTCTTACTGAAAATTTTGCTAGTAAAAAAGCTATTTTAGATTTTGCTTGAACTGCCACCAGTCGCCAAGTACCACTTTCTGTTTCTTCTGAAAGTAAGTTATAGGTTAGTGTAATGATTAATAGTGGAAATAAGCAAATAATTACAAAGCCTAAATCGAGGTTGCCAGATTGCAAACTAACCGGATTGATTAAATCAGTATCGTATTTTTGGCCTTCCAAATTTAGAATAGTTACATTTTGCACATTTGGATTAATATCGCTCTGCCCAATTGATAAACCAGCTAAATTCTCTGGTTGATTGATTAATGCAAATCGTAAATAGTAAAGCAACAAACCCAAATCGTCTTTATGGTATTCCACATTTCTCAAAATACCTTCTTCCTGATACTGACTAATTTGATCAGCGGTTTGCTCTTGCTTAGATAGAAATTGTTTGCCTATCAAAATACTCACAATTCCTAAAGCCACTACCAAAACCAAACTGACTTTGATGGTAGTAGATTTAAAAAATTGTCTGATCAATAAATTATACATAATTAAAGAACTTTAGCTGTTTTGGTAAGATTGATAATGAAGCCGACTGTTAATAAAATCCAGCCTAAAAGTGATAGGATGGATAAAACTTCGCTTTTGAGCACTGAGCCAATAGACAAAAAAATATATTCAAAATCTGGAAATTCTTCCCAATGTTCTTGCCCAATCACATGCGTTTTCCCTTCAGAACCATGAGTTTTATTTGGACTGATATATTCCATTTGCAGCTCATTCATTTCTTGAGCAAGGTTATATCGATAGCTTTCTGCCTGCATCTGAAAATCTGTATAGCTTACAAAATTTGTCCCGGTGAGAGCCATAGAAATATTTTTAATGGCAATGTACGGGTTGATTATAGCTCCAAATCTCGAAACCAGATTTTGGCTTCTGTAAATATCCAATAGCTGAGAAAAATGCTTATTATAGATTTCTGAGCTATTTTTTTCTCCAATGCTCATCACAAAGCCGCCATAATTGAAAGGTAAGTCTGTTACAGATTCAACATTATATTCATGAAGTATCGAATCTTTTAAAGACATAAAATAGGGATCATCCGGATTGTGGCTATCTCCTTTCCTCACCAATTCATCTTCAATTTCAGATTTGAATTTGATTTTAGAAGGTGAAGGATGAAAATAACTGCCTAGTGCTTGAGAAGTTTTGGGCATCAAAACCACAAAGATTAACCAAATACCTAAGAGCTTCACCAATGCATTTTTAGATTTTTGGCTAGTCGCTGAAATACCTATCGTAATAAAACAAAGTATAGCAAAGAAGATAAAGTAAGCCGAAAATACTGCGATAAAACGAATCAGAATATCTGCGTTCAAGTGAGCATCACTGAGTAGTAAGAAAAAGAGAGTAACCAACAGCACCGGAATAAAAAACAGCTGTACAACTGCCATTAAACCCAAAGATTTTCCTAAAAGAATTTCTTTCCAACTAGCTCCTTGTGTAAAGGTTATTTTTAATGTGCCGTTTTCTCTTTCTGTTACAACCGTTGCAAAACCGAGAAAAAAGATACACAATGGCAAGATTGTTTGGAGAATCATCGCCATACTTAACTCACCAAAACGCAACAAACCAGTTGAGAAACTAGCCTCAGAGAAATTAACTGTGTTTTGTTTATGAGCCTCTAAAAAAACAGCTGTACCAGTAAAACTTTCTATGCCAAAATCTAACATACTTAATGGATGCTGCAAACGAAAAGCAAAAGTGCCAAAATGTGCCATTCGGTGCGGGTGTTTATCAGGATTTGCTTCCCAACTTTCTCTTGCTTTTTGCTGGTATTTTGCCCTCATTTCATTTTGAGTTCGATTGTTTTGCCAACCACTTTGAGCAGCAAAAAATAGTAGCAAGTAAATGATGACCATAATAGGATAAATCGCCTTCGATTTGAAAGTATCTTTCCAAAAATGGCTGGCTATCAAAAGCAGTATTTTGTATTGCATCTTAATTAAAAATTATAGGTAGTAGTTAGCATTAAATTGCGCGGGGCTCCCGGAAACAACCTCAAATATGTTTGTGCTCCTTGCCAATACACTTTATCGAAGAGATTATTTACCTTCAACATCATTTGTAAATCTGTTTTAGCTGGCTGATAGTAAATTGCCATATCGAATATGGTATAGCCGGGCACCGTAAACTCTCGCGTGTACCAAGGTATTTTTTCACCACTATACAACACTCCTAGACCAACACCTAAATTTCGTAATGAACTGTTTTCTGAGAAGTTGTATCTCGTCCAAAAGTTGGCACTGTGCTTAGGTGTATTTTCTTTTCGCTCTCCGATTAAAGAAGCATCTGCATCACTCTCGATAGTAGCATCAATGTAACTGTAGGAAGCCATTAACTGCCAATTTGGTAAAATATAACCAGATAAATCTAACTCAAAACCTCTACTTCTATCTGCACCTCTTTGCACCAAAGAATCTGGATACTCCGGCAAGTTTGCATTCATCAAAATATTTTTCTGATTGATTTCGTAAACCGCCATTGTTACATTAAGCTTGTCATCCAAAAAAGAACTCTTTGCTCCTACTTCTTTTAAATCACTAATGAGTGGTTTAAATCGGGCTGGTGAATTGGTATCCCAAAAATAAGCGGTAGTACTTGGCATTAATGAAACTGTATTTGACTGAGGTTGATAACCTTCCAAATAAGTCGCATACACATTTATGTTTTCTGTAAGCTCATAAACTAAACCTACTCTGGGAATAATGGCTGTGTTTTTAAAACTAGCTTCACCTGTTGCATCAAAGTTTGTAATATCTTCAAACCATTCTCTCCTCAAACTTAAAAGCGTAGAAAACTTTCCGATTTTAAATTGATCTTGGATGTAAACTGCATGTGTACTAGTTAAAGTAGATGGAATGGCAAACTGCGAGTTGATAACATAATCCTGAATATTTTTTATAGAATAAGAAGCAGTACTTAAATCGAAATGTGGCACATTTGGTTTGGGCATAATTACACCATCTACCTCAATGGTTTCATAATTTTCTGCATTGCTTACATTAAAACTATTGGTAACTGTTCCATCTTTTAGCAAATATCCTCTGGCTGAGTTTTGCCCACCGCCTTTGGTTTTGTGCCATCTGCTAAGATCATAACCAACTAAAACCTTGTTTGTCGCCTTGCCAATATCAAAACTATAATCGAAGTATACATTTAAGTTATCTGTATCCCAAAACTGCTGGCGCTTTATATATCGCATGGCTGCCATACTTGGAATAGCATTATTATCAATATCTACAGCAAAAGCATTGGTCGTTCTGTGTTCTTCCAAATCTTCGTTCCAAGTTTGCTTCATGTAAGAAGCATTAAAGTTTAGCTTATCTGTAAAACTATGGGTGATATTCGCCATCAAAATCATGTCTTTTGAGGTGAAATAATCATTAATTGCTCCCAAATTTAAGCTAATTGGCGTGCTATTTAAATCTGTAACTCCAGCAACTACACCAAATATCGGCTGACCTCTATCCAATTTGCCCTGAATATCACTGTAAATCATTTCTACATTAATTGCAGTTTTATCATTTGGCACAAAACTGATCGACGGAGAGACTAATAAAGCATCATTATTAATTAAATCGCGGTAAGATTTTCCTTTTTGAACCCCAACATTTAAGCGATAAAGTAAGGTTTTAGACTTGTTCAATGGACCAGTAAAGTCTAATGATCCTCTTAAAGTACTGAAACTGCCTACTCCAAAACTGACTTCTTTTCTATCTTCTATCAATGGTTTTTTAGTTACCATGTTAATGCTACCACCCGGATCTACACTCGAAAAAGATACAGAAGCAGGACCTTTTAATACTTCTACCCTTTCGATGTTGGTCGTAATTGGTTGCACAAAATAGTACTGATGCGTTCGCATACCATTGATGATCTGCCCCTCTTCGTTTTGAGTAATTCCTCTAATGTTATAATGATTATAAAAACCAGATGGCGTTACACCCGCTACAGTTTTAACTGCCTCAGTTAATTGAAAAGCCTGCCTATCGCGAATAAGCTCTTTGGTAACAACCGAAAGTGCTTGAGGTAGCTCTTTGTTTTTGATACCTATCTTGGTGGCAGAGAATGAATATTCGCTGTTGTAATCTTGCTGAGCTCTACCAAGAATCTCTACTGTTTGCAACTCTTGATCTGAAACAATTAGATCAATCTCTCCAAGGTTATAAGTCTCCTTTTTATCAAAAGTATATTCACTGATATGAAGCTCATAACCCAAAAATCTCACCTCCAATTTATAAGCACCTGTGTTATCTAAACTTATCTCAAAATTGCCTTCTGCATCTGTTACACCTCCTTTTCTTTCTTGATTATTTTTTAGCTCAACAGTAGCCCCGGGAATTTGACCATTTACAGCATTCGTTACTTTGCCTTTCACAATAAGCTGAGAATAGGCAAGCAGATTTATATGAATAAAAATTAAGGTTGTTAGTAAAAGTTTTAGTTTCATTTCAATTGGGTTAGATGGTTTTTAGATATAATTCCTGAAGCTCGTTTGCATCTACATCTTGCGTATTTGTATGATGTACCAGATTACCTTCGCGCATAATGCCGATTCTAGTGCCCACATTTACTGCATTAAAAATGTCGTGTGTAGCCATAAAAATTGATTTACCACTGGCTGCTAATTCTTTACAAATAGCCGTAAATTCTGCGGTAGCTTTTGGGTCAAGTCCGGATGTTGGTTCATCCATAAAAATGGCTTTTGCATTTTTAGAAACAGCAATGGCAATGCCCACCTTTTGGCGCATACCTTTAGAGTAAGAAGACAAAGGTTTGGAATGAGCCGACCTTTGGAGTCCGGTTTTATCAAGTAAATCCACTAATTGATTATGGGAGTATTTGAACCCCGCAAGTCGGCTAAAAAAATCTAGATTTTCTATTCCAGTTAAGTTTCCGTAGAGTTGCACGATCTCTGGTATATATGCTAAAGCTGCTTTAGACAAATTGCTTGAAGTATTCACATCAATATTGTCTATTAAAGCCTTGCCTCCATCAGGTTTTATAAATCCTAAAAACAAGTTTATAGTAGTTGTTTTACCTGCTCCATTCTGACCTAACAAACAAAATATTTCACCCGGTAATACTTTGATGTTCAGGTTATCCAAAACAGTTTTATTATTAAACTTTTTGGTCAAGTTTAATGCTTCGATCATCTTAAGTTCTATTTAATTTTTGAGTTTAATTCAGTTAAAAACCCATGAGCGTTCAATGTAATTTTGCATAATTACACAGCTCAATTTTCCGTATTGTACAATGTTATAGATGCTTCAGTTGACGAATAAAAACATAATTATTCATCATGAAATCAATCTACAAGCACGATACAATCCTTGGGTTAAAAAAATTGATTAGTGCTAATCAGACCGTTTGGGGAGGTGCCCGCAATTGTGAATAAGTCTGATGGAATTGGTATATGTTATAAAAATATACCGTTTTTGATAGTTCAAATTTACGATTGAGAAATGGAGTAAACTCGCTCTCTATTATTAAGTTTTGACTGAAATGTAGATTGCACAGATCACAATCTGCTAAAATTCTATTTACAGTTTGTGTTTGTTTTAAACTTGTTGGTAGCTGAGATAAATTGCTCTTACTATTAAAATCAGTTTTAAAAGAATTTAATAGAGTTGAAGTCTTGTAGCTATAATTACTTTCTTCTTGTATGCTATGATGGTGGTAACTCAAATGCAGATAAAATAATATCTGATAACCTGTGTAAACAGATAAAAGAAGTATCGAGATTATATTTCTGCGTTTTTGTCCCATAGCGTTTCAACAGCAAAGAAAACAAAATAGAATTACATATGCAACAATGTTGCATATGTAAAAATTGATTATTTAACTGCGCACATTATGAATAAAATTCTCGTCTATTTTGCTTTCAAGTATCTGTTAGATTGGCCAATTATCTTCGAAGTAATATTCCGAATCCATTGACATTTCTTCTATTTCATTAATTAAGCAGTGTTGGAGCTCTGTTTTTATATTTTCTATATTCAGGTCCTGCCCAATAATTACAATCTCATTCATACGATCTCCCCATTTGTTATCCCATTTTTTTAAAATAACTTGCTCGTTTTCTATAAACATAGGATTCATAAAGCGATCTTGATCGCTAATTGCTGCCCACCATTTGCCATAAGGTTGTGCCTTGAGCGAACCTCCTGCTTGGCTCCACAATAAAGCTTCATCTGGGCGAGATGCAATCCAAAATAAACCTTTGCTTCTGATCACACTAGCAGGCCAATAGCTACTTACATAATGCCAAAATCTTTCTGGATGAAAAGGTCTTCTATCTCTAAAAACAAATGAAGAAATACCGTATTCTTCGGTTTCGGGTGTGTGTTCGTTATTCAATTCTTTAATCCAGCCAGCAGCTTGTTCGGCTTTGTCGTAGTCGAACATTTTAGTGTTGAGTATTTCTTTGGGATGCACATTTCCAAAAACAGCTTTAATAATCTTTGCTTCCGGATTCAACTTCATGATCATGCCTTCTAAAAGTTTTAATTGCTCTTGGCTTACCATGTCCGTTTTGTTGAGCAAAATCACATTGGCAAATTCCACTTGGTCTGTTAGCAAATTCACAATAGTTCTTCCGTCTTGTGAATCGTCGGTCATGTTGCGGTTAAGTAGTGTATCTGCACTGCCAAAATCTTTAAAGAAATTGTAGGCATCTACCACAGTCACCATGGTATCTAATTCGCAAAACTTGGTTAAATCGTAGAGTTCGTTTCCGGTAGCAAATGAGAAAGTTTGCGCCACAGGTATAGGCTCAGAAATGCCCGTACTTTCGATAAGTAGATAATCAAACTTATTCATTCTAGCCAGTTTTTCTACTTCTATCATTAAATCTTCGCGCAAGGTACAGCAGATACAGCCATTACTCATCTCAACAAGTTTTTCGTCTGTTCGAGAAAGTTCTATTTCATTTTCTACTAGCTGGCTATCTACATTTACCTCGCTCATATCATTTACAATTACGGCCACTTTTAAGCCTTCGCGATTATGCAGCACATGATTAAGTAAGGTAGTTTTTCCCGCACCAAGAAAGCCACTTAGCACAGTTACTGGTAATTTTTTGGTTCCTAACATTAAGTTTATGAGTTATTATTTTGAGAAAATTTAGCGCACTTTATACTCGATTGATGGCTTAATCTCCAGTTAATGATGTGTGCTGTGGCTATCAAAACTGATCCGCAAGAAGTGAGTAGAATTTCGTTCCATTCAACATCTTGAAACTGACCGAATGCGATAAAAATAAAGCCAATGGTTACCACGATTAATGCCAATGATTTTTGGTGTTGCTTTCTATAACCTTGCACCAGAGCAAATGAGGCAACGCAAAAACTCACAAGTATAATGGCCATCTCAACCCAAGGATTATTAATAAATGAAAGCCCGATGAGTGGTGCCAAGTTCACTAAAAAAGGCAAAGCCAAGCAATGTACGATACACAATACTGAAGCAGAAAAACCAACAAAATCTAGATGAAGTCCTATAAAACTGTTCTTCATATTTAAAAAAATATTTAATGCAACAATGTTGCAAGAGTAAAGCTTATTTCTTAATTATGCAACACTGTTGCATTTATTAAATGCTATCAATTTTTTTGATACTGATTAAGAATTTGCTTTATGTTCCGAACACGATCGTTATTTTTTGCTTATAACAAACACACCAGTTTTCACTTTCCTGATATTGATCTGGAAGCTGGTGAAAACATTCTAGTACTAGGTGAATCTGGTATTGGAAAAACTACTTATCTGCATTTAATGGCGGGTATTTTAAAGCCAAAATCTGGCTCAGCAGAGTTGATGGGAAAAACATATCACGAGTTAAAATCTAGCCAATTAGATCGATTTCGCGGGCAGTATATCGGGCTTATTTTTCAGAAACCTCATTTCATACATGCTTTAAGCTTAGAAGAAAACCTGACTTTAGTTCAATCATTAGCTCATAAAAAAACAGACAAAAATCGGATTCATCAGGTATTAGACGATTTAGGGATTATCCGTCATAAATCGAAAAAAACGTATTTGCTCAGTCAAGGAGAACAGCAAAGAGCAGCCATTGCTATGGCGGTGGTTAACCAACCCAAACTATTATTAGCAGATGAGCCAACCTCTAGCTTAGATGATAAAAACTGTTTAAAAGTTGCCAATTTATTGAAAGAACAAGCAGCCTCAACTGGCGCACATCTGATTATTATTACCCATGACCAACGATTGAAAAGTCAGTTTCAAAATACTATAGAATTACAACAATTACAGAAACCAGTTTTAAACTAAAAAATCAATTCAGTGAAAACATTGAATATGAACGACACCAATAAAAAATTAACCGAAAGACAGCATTTTGAATTTAACGGAGACAATCACTTATCAACCTCAATAGACACTGCACTTAGAAAAGATGCCTTTGTAAAATCTGATGAAGAAAAAATTAACAATATAGAAGTGCTCTTTAAAGGAATAATGGAAGAGCTTGGTCTCGATCTAACAGACAATAGCCTTAAAGGAACACCTTATCGCGTTGCCAAGATGTATGTAAGTGAGCTTTTTCATGGACTCAATCCCGTAAATAAACCTTCACTTTCAGTATTCGATAATCATTATCAGTACAATAAAATCTTGCTTGAAAAAAACATCACTTTCTCTTCGGCTTGTGAGCATCATTTTTTACCCATTGTCGGAAAAGCACATATAGCTTATATCTCGTCAGGCAAAGTAATTGGGCTTTCTAAACTGAATAGACTGGTAGAATATTACAGTCGCAGACCACAAGTACAAGAGCGCCTTACACTACAAATTTTTAATGAACTCAAAAGCACGCTGAATACAGAAGATATAATTGTGATGATTGAAGCTGAGCATTTGTGTATCTCTGCTCGCGGAGTAAATGATAAAAGTAGCAGCACTACAACGCTGGAATATGGCGGGAAATTTACGGAGGTGAATATGAGAAATGAATTCTTTCAACTACTATAAAGCTTGAAAATATGAGCAAGCAGATTGCTATCAACATTCTTAAACAACATTCGCAGCGCGCTACAATTAGAAGAATTGCCGTATTGGAATTTCTAATGGAACAGGCCAAAGCCTACTCATTAACAGAGATGGAAAGACTATTATCCATCAATATAGATAGGGCGACCATCTATCGCATTTTACAAATTTTTGAGACAGAAGGATTGGTGATAAAAATGATCGACCTAAATGGCACATGCATTTATATGTTTAACAACCAGAACCACAACGACTCAAAAAAACATCCGCATTTGCGATGCAAAAAGTGCGATAAAATAGTTTGCTTGCCATGCCTACCGAATGAATACATGGATAAACTAGACGATTTTGAGATAAACCAAATCTATTTTCTGATGGAAGGGACTTGTAAAGAATGCCTAAGCAATTGAACGATTTGCTATCTAAAATTAAAACAAATGAATATTTATAAACTCAGCTTTCGTAATATGAGCAGCCGACCGCTTAGTACACTACTTAGTTTGATATTGCTTGTATTAGGTGTGGGAATGATCTCTTTGTTGCTGCAAGTGAGCAAACATGTAGAAGAACAAATGGAAAATAATATTAAAGGAATTGATATGGTGATTGGTGCGAAAGGTAGTCCTTTACAACTCATTCTCTCAGCGGTGTATCATATAGATGTGCCAACTGGAAATATTCCATTAGAAGCAGCTGAACAAATTAGAAATAATCGCTTTGTAGAAAAAGGCATTCCCCTCTCCTATGGTGATAGCTATAACGGTTTTAGAATCGTGGGTACGAATCATGAGTATCCAGAATTGTATGGAGGCAAAGTAATCCAAGGGAAATTATGGCAAGCTCCATTTGAAGTAACCATTGGCATTACGGTAGCTAAAAATCTCAGCCTAAAATTAGGTGATACATTTGCTGGCTCACATGGTTTGGTAGCTGGTGGTATTTCGCACAAAGATCAACAATACAAGGTTGTAGGAATACTCAATTACTCCAACTCAGTATTAGACAGACTCATTCTTACCGCTACAGAAAGTGTTTGGGAAATTCACCACCATGAAGAAGATCATGTTGCATCAAAGAAAAAGCAGAAAAACCATCATTCACATGGAAATAAACAAGAACATGACGAACACAATGATCACCTTGCTAATGCAGACGCAGAAATTCATAATGAAGATGAAAGCCATCACAATGATAAGCTAGAAGAGGAGCATCATGAAAAAGCGCATCAAGCTGATCGTGAAATTACAGCCATGCTCATCAATTTTAGAAGTCCGATAGGTGTAATTCAAGTACCGAGAATGGTAAATGCCAATACAAACATGCAAGCGGCAGTGCCTCTTTACGAAATTAGAAGACTGTTCAGTTTGATGGGAGTTGGAATAGAAATGCTCAGTTCAATTGCTATTATCATTATGGGCGTATCAGGATTAAGTGTATTTATTAGTCTTTACAATGCATTAAAAAATCGGCAGTACGAAATGGTCCTGATGCGCAGCTACGGAGCCAGTAGATGGTATCTGGTTTGGCATGTGGTGCTAGAAGGTTTAATGCTCACCACGCTAGGTTTTGTACTTGGAATAGCTTTTAGTAGAGTGGGTTTATTTGCTATTTCAAAGCTTGTACAGGCAAATTATCACTACTCTTTTTCAAATTGGAATTGGTTACCAGAAGAAGGATGGCTATTAGCAACTTCACTTTCAATTGGATTGCTTGCCGCTATTTTACCCGCAATTAGAGCCTTTAACTTAAACATCTCAAAAACACTCAGCCATGCATAAATTATCATTTATCCTATTCGTTTTTTTTAGTTTGCCAGTTTGGTCGCAAACCAGAATTACTTGGGAAACGCTCGCAGATGTAAAGTTTACAGATAAATATAGTGAGGAGGTAAAAGCCTATTATTACTATCCTCATTTTGGCACAACAGTAAAAGAGCTAGAAGGTAAAGAAGTTTTTATTAAAGGCTTTATTTTAGCGCTAGAACCCAAAGAAGATATTTACATTCTCTCTCAAAACCCTTATTCATCGTGCTTTTTTTGTGGAAATGGTGGACCAGAATCCATCATCGAGCTTAAGTTAAAACCCGGCTATCCTAAATTTAAAATGGACCAAGTTGTTACCATGAAAGGTCGAATGAAATTGAATAAAGACGATATTTACCAGTGCAACTACATATTGCAAGAGGCTGAGGTTTTTGAAGAGCGATGGTAATAAAGGTAGTTACTTCTACCCAAAGCTACATAGCCATGAAATTTTGCTTAAGAAATCAAAAACGACTGCTTTCTTAGGCTTTTAATCTTTAATTTTAGATGGATTAAAACAAAAGTCTATTTTTTCTATGTCGCTAATTACGTCTACAAACAAACTCTTAAAGCAGATTACCTTTTGCATTTTAGTAGTATTTTTCACTCAATCAATTTCTGCTCAATCTAACCAGACTGATACCATCTCTTGGGATTCTAAACAAGTAACAGATGGATTAAACTGGAAACAAGCGCACACCATTCTTTTTGATGCTCCTCAAAATATAAACATATTAGAAATCAATCTTAAAAAGAGATTAGTGACGCTTGTTAATGACGAAGAAACCAAGTATTTAACCAGTGAATTTGCCAGTGCTAACAAGGCCATAGCCGCTATTAATGCTGGTTTTTTTGATGTGAAAAATGGAGGTTCTGTTACATATATTAAAGTCGATGGCAATTTGCCCTCAACTGATACCACCAAGTGGAAGGTTACCGAAAACCTAAATGGTGCTTTTATCATCAAAAAAAATAGAAAATTCGAAATTGAAAAAGCAGGGAAATACAACGACTACACATCCAACAAAAAGTATGATGATGTGCTAGTAACTGGTTGTCTGTTGATTGATGAAGGAAAGAAAGTGGAATTGAATAATTCTGCATTTGTAACTAAAAGACACCCTCGTACTTGCTTGGGTATTGTAGATAAAAATACTGTTCTGCTCGTCACTGTAGATGGCAGGTCTGAGCAAGCAGCCGGTATGAGTTTAGATGAACTCACAACCTTTATGCAGTCTATCGGATGTAAAGAAGCCATAAATCTGGATGGTGGAGGTTCTACTACTATGTGGATTGGAAACGATATAAATTCGGTGGTGAATAATCCGTCAGATAATAAACAATTTGATCACGGTGGAGAAAGAAAGGTGGCTAATGCCTTAATCGTGAAATAATCGAAATTAAACCATGAGAGATGAGTAAGCAGTATACAAGTAATACTACTGCTTACTCATCAAAATGATTAAAGACTATTGATTACAGAAATAAGTTTATCTCTAATTTCTGTTGCAATTCCTTCTAAATCTTTATTTTCTACAGATTGCATCGAAGCCATTGGGTCAACCGCAGCAACTTCTATCCCATTTTCCAACTGTTGCACGATTACATTACAAGGCAACATTGTTCCGATTTTATCTTCTGCCAGTAAAGCTTTATGCGCATATGGTGGATTACAAGCTCCGAGTATTCTGTAAGGCCTAAAATCCGTATCCAGTTTCTTCTTCAAAGTTGCTGTTACATCGATTTCTGTTAAAATCCCGAAACCTTCTTCTTTTAAAGCGGCTGTAACATATTCAATGGCTTCATCGAAACTCTTACCAGTTAAAGTTTTAGCATGATAGTATTTCATTTTATGTTTTATTTTGGTTAATAATTAAAGTTCATTTAGGTGTAATAACTTAAGAAGTAATAAGGTAGTAATGTTTTTTTTCTAAGCTATTTTTATTCCTTTACTGTTTCATTTGAGGGTAAACTTTATAGGCAAACACTGTAATACCTTTATAGTGTTTTATACTATTTCAAAATATATAATGTGCTTCTTTGTTAAGTATCTATCTTTGTGAATTCTTAGATATTTCTTTAAAATTCATGAATAAAGCACAATTTATCTTTTTACTGTTATTGATTAATCTTTCATGTGAAACAAGCAAAAAAGGACAGCCTGTTAATCAAGCTAACTCGCAGACAAGCTTCGATTATTCAAAATTTGAATTAAAGTCTGGTGATATCTTATTTCAAGATAGTGATTGTGGCCCTTTTTGTGAATCGATAGAAAAAGTAACATTTGGGATTGATGGATCGAAGTTTTCTCATGTGGGTATGGTAATTCAGAAAGAAAATGGTGAACTCATAATTTTAGAAGCAATCACAAAAGGAGTTGTAGAAACACCTTTAGATAACTTTTTTATTCGATCTTTTGATGAAGATAATAACAGTAAAGTTGTAGTAGGAAGAATTAAAAAAGAGTATGAATACCTTGTTCCTCAAGCAGTTGAATTTGCTAAAACTAAGTTAGGGTTGGCATACGATGATGTATTTGATATTTCTAATGATAAATACTATTGCTCAGAATTAATATACGATTCATTCAAATATGCGAATAATAATGAGCCAATATTCCAATTGCAAAAAATGACTTATAAGGATCCAGAAACCAATAAGACCTTTCCTATTTGGGAAAATTATTTCGAAAAACTAAATGTTCCAATTCCAGAAGGTGAACCTGGATTAAATCCCGGAGGAATGTCGAAGAGCGATTATATCGATATTGTTCACTTTTATGGCAAGCCCGAAGGATATAATGGAGAGGCACATTTATTAGATTAAATGGAAGTTATTTGAAAAACAACATAGGATCAATAATGAATAAAGTAGATAAAAATGTAATTGATGAGTTATATGTGAACATTCCATCTGGAACCGTAGACATGAGAGACGATCGAAAAAAAGAAACTTGGTAGGTTGATATTGATTCATTTGAACTCAGCAAATTTCCTATCACACAAGAAATCTATAAAGCAGTAACAGAAAAGAATCCCTCTACATACGTTGGCCACAAACTACCAGTAGAAACAGTTTCTTGGATTGACGCGGTAAATTTTTGTAATGCACTTTCTAAATCTTTAGGAAAAGAAAACTGCTATACCATTGACTTGGTAACCGAAAAAGTACTCTTGAACTCAAACGCTAATGGGTATCGATTACCAACAGAATCTGAATGGCAGTACGCCTGCCAAGTAGGAACGAAAGACATTAGATACGGTGAATTAAATGAAGTTGCTTGGTTTAAAGAGAACTCCAATAATCGGACTCAAGAAGTTGGGCAAAAGCAACCGAATCAATGGGGGCTTTACGATATGTTGGGCAATGTTTGGGAATGGTGCTCAGACATCTATGACGAAACTGTTTACGGAACATATCGTGTATTTCGCGGTGGTGGCTGGTGTGACCAAGAAAGAAGCGTGATGGCAACAACACGAAGAAGAAGTCATCCATTTTCGTTCAAAATAGATGACTTAGGGTTTAGAATAGCAACTAATTCGGAAAAATAGAGCAACACGGAAAATATCAATAATATGGTTTACTTTCTCAGAAACATGTTTTAAGTATATCAAACAAGAGAAAGTATTAGAATCGTAGAGCAATAGATTTATAAACCTTCAAAGTATTTAATCACCAATTCTCTGTAAGACCTGCTGATGGGTAAAGACTTGTTTTGCAGCTCTACATATTCATGTGTGTAAGCTGTTATATAATCTGTAGAAACAATAAATGATCGGTGAATTCTCAAAAACTTGCCAGTCGGTAACTTTGCTTCAATATTGGAGATACTTTCTCTAGTAATAACTGTATTTTCTGTAGTGTAGATTTTAATATAATCGCTCAGACTTTCAATGTGAGTAATCTCACTTAAGGTTATTTTCACCATTTTCCGATTGCTGCGAACGAAGATAAATCCTTCATTTTGTTCTGGAAGTTCATTCATCAAAACCGGACTATTCTCAGATTTGTATTTATGTACTGCCTGTAAGAGTCGCTCTAACGAAATCGGCTTTAACAAATAATCTACCGCTTGCAAATCGAAACCTTCCACAGCATAGTCACGATAAGCGGTAGTAAAAATCACCTTTATATTTTTATTGATAGATTTTGCCAAAGAGATACCAGTTATACCCGGCATTTTTATATCCAAAAATATCAAATCAACAGCTTGGCTATTTATCAATTCAAATGCTTCTATCGCATTTTTGCAAGTGCCAACCAAGACCAATCCATCTAGCTTTTCGATATGCATTTTTAATATCTCTCGGGCAGTGGGCTCATCATCTACCACCATACAATTAATCTTCTTCATCTTTGACTTGCCTTTAGTAATAGATTTCTAAGTTAACAATAAAAGCATCTTCCTCCATCGAAATATTTAAGTCGTGCCGATCTGGATAAAGCAATTCAAGTCGCTTTTGAATATTACTAAGCCCAATTCCAGCATTGTAGGAAATAAAATTACAAGTGTTTTTTACATAGAAATGCAATCGGCTATTTGTGCTGCTAATAACTATATCTATCAAAAGTAATCCATCTGTAAGCGCGCCATGCTTAAATGCATTCTCTACAAATGGCAAAAGAATTAGAGGGGCAATCTGTTCTTCATCATTTTCGATGTCTAATTTCATCCTTACCGAAAGCGTATCTTCAAACCTTACTTTTTCTAAATCTATGTATTGATTGAGATGTTTTAACTCGTCTCGCAAACTTACTCCCGGTTTGTTTACCTGATACAAAATATAGTCTAACAAATCCGACAATCTCAATATTAAATCGGGTGTTTCTGTAGATTGCTTGAGTGCAAAACCATAAATCGTATTAAGTGTATTGAACAGAAAATGTGGGTGAATCTGACTTTTCAATAAATTTAATTCTTGCTCTTTTAATTTGAATTTACTCTCAAAAACATGTTGCTGTAATTCGTTATTTCTAGCTGCTGCAATAAAGTTATTTTTTAGCATACTTATAAAGCTAATGCACATTACAAACAGATAAACCAAGATTAAAATAAACACATAGTTCCTGCTCATAGGAGGTATATCTGTTACGCGCAAATTGGGAATATAAGCGATAGATAGGATGAGTAGTAAAAGCGTACAAAATGTGGTAAAGAGCACAGTGCTCACTAAATAAATCCCAAACGAAAGTATTCTTTTAGTCAATAGAAATTTAGGGATTAAATAGTAGGTGATAATGGAGCTGCTTAATGCTGTAATAGGCAATAATACACTTGAAAACACCAATACATAAGAGGCATTATTTGATTTATAACTGAAGAAATAGATATAAAACAACCACACACAAGGCCAGAAAATTAGATGCCTAAGCCAACGATATTTTTTACTTAAGAACAATTGCATAGTGGATGAAAAATAGTGCAACAGCCTGAGAATTTCCAAAACAATCGGTAGATAACTTTTAAAGAAGAGGATTTAACCTATTTAGCAGGAGTTTTTACATTTTACTACAATGATAAATTCTGCCACCTGCTTAATTGGTTGTTTCTTGTCTTAATCTAGTAATTCGTCTCAAATATATTTTTTGTATTGCTAACTGCTGTACAATTGAGCTCTAGTTATTAATACAATTAAAATTTTAGAAGATGAAGTTTACTCTTAGTATCGTAATATTTTTACTATCTATTACCACTTGTACCGCGCAAAAAAGTGGCGAGCAATATCTGCAAGAAGGTAAACCTGATAGTGCCGCTTATGCTTTTGGTACTGCTTTACTGTCTGCCACAAAAACTAAAGTGATTGAAGAAAATGCCTACAAACTAGCCTCTGCCTGTGCGCTTATTTATCAGGTAGATACTGCTTTTTACTTTTTAAATATCGCGCTCAAAGATAATTACACATTACTCCCACTAACCGATTGTAATTTCTATTCTCTATCTGAAGATGCTCGTTGGCAACAAATTGAGAATGCTCAGTTTAAGAAATTTCAAGAAAAAAATGGCGCACTTAAAGAAGCTGAGTATGCTAAAAAATTACTGCGGTTAATTATGAAAGATCAGGCATTGGATTACTATATGGATCTGGCTAAAAACTATTTCATGCAAAATGGAAATATTCCCCATTGGTGTTATCCATTAGGTGATTTAAGAGGTAGAATTACAAAAGACAATTTTGAAAATATGAAAGTCATGATTGCCGAAAATGGCTGGCCAACGTATTCAGCAGTGGGAGAATTGGCAGCAGATGCCCCGCTTCTGGTTATTAACCATCACGAAAGTGATTCGGTGAGAAAAGCCTATCTAGCTCAAATAAAAGAAGCTTGCCTCAACGGTGAAGGTAGTTGCATGGAATATGCTAAAATCCATGATAGAGTTCTTGTAAACGAAGGAAAACTCCAAGATTATGGAATGCAATTTCGATACAATGAAGATAGAATTTTAGAACCATTTCCCATTAATAATCCAGAGTATGTAGATCAGCGAAGAACCGAAATTGGACTTGAACCGCTAAAAGATTATTTAAAAAGAAAAATTAACTACGATTGGGAAATAGCACAAAAAGTGACTGAATAATTGACTTAAAGTCAAAACCAATCACTCTGGTAATTCTACTAGAGTGATTAGTATATATTAAAAGGCCTAAATAAGACTCAACAAAGTTTGATAAAGCTTTTCAGTTTCTTTCATTTCGAAACCTGCTTCTCTAGCTGCCGATATCGGTTTCTGATACATGTATTTAATTTCTAAAGGCCGGCCATTATCAAAGTCTAGCTTCATACTCGGATAATAAGGACTCATATTTTGAGTAAAATTAATCATTACATCAGCGGCGGCTTCTGGTAAATGAATGCCACATGCTCTTGCACCTTGAATCACCTCCTTCATAATGGCTTTGGTTTGCTCAAAACTCTGCGGCTCCGATAAAATCTGTGTAGTAGTTTTATTTAATACCACAGATAAGCCATTAAAAGCCATATTCCAAATTAGCTTTTTCCATCGTACTAAATTCAATTCTTGCACAGTAGACTTAACCCCAGCTTCAGCAAGATTCTTAGAAAATTCTTCTAAAGTTGAAAGATCAGTCACATTGTAACTGGCTAAGTCTAGATCACCATAAGCTTGGTGCACTATAACACCACTTTTGCTTTTATAAGCAGCTATTAATGCGACTCCTGCTGCTATTTGTAAGTGCGGTAATTTCTTAGAAAGATCTGCTTCTAACCCTAGTCCATTTTGGCAAAGTACCACAATGCTTTTTTCATCTGCTATTTCTCGCAGAATTTGAGGTAGTACTTCGCTATTTTGGGTTGATTTTAATGCTACCAAAATAATGTCTGACTTGGGCATATTAGCCACATTTTTATAAGCATTTACCTCAGGTATAAAAATACTTTGATGTGCTTCTGATTGGAGATGAAGCCCATGCTCTAATACATATTCGTAATCGCTACGCAAAAGAAAATGCACATCGTGCCCTGCATTTGCCAACATTAAACCGTAATATCCGCCTATCGCTCCTGTCCCAATTATTGATATAGTCATAATAATTCTTTAACTAATTGTATTCAAACACTTCTAAAAAAGAAGACGGTTACTATCCAATTGGCTCCTGATTATCTTAGGAATTTCTAGATAGAAGAAATCTTTTTTCGTGTCTTCAAATTTATTATTCTACAAAAGTGCAAAATTCAAATTGACAAGGCAGCCATAAAAGCATTTGTTAAGGCAAAAAACTCAGAATAAATTAATTTTGCAGAAATCGATATAATGAATGAAGAAAATCAATTCTCAAAAGAAAGGCGAACTTCCTATACAGGAACTACTCAAAGGTGAATATTTGCAGATAACCCGTTTGCACAAAGACCTTGATAGGCTTTCTATTATTCCACATCGACACGACCATTACGAATTGATTTTAGTAAAAGATGGCGAAGGCAAACATAGCATCGATTACAAACCATTTGATTTAAAACCAGATCGAGTATTTTTTATCCATAAAGGTCAGGTGCATTTAATCGAGCATTTTGAAAGAGACGGCTGGATCATCATGTTTGGCGAAGAGCTACTCAACAGATTTCTTCAACTTCACAAGCATGAAAATGAACAAGGCTTATTAGATTCTTATACACCTTACCCATACATAGATTTAGATGAGAAGCTAAAAACCATTTTTAGTTTAATAATAGAACAGCTCCAAACCGAACTTTCAGCTGAAAAGCAAGATGTAGATATTATGTTGCATTATGTTTCGCTAATGTTGCTACATGCCAACAAGGTGCAAATGGTCCAACATCCTAAAGAGCAAATGAGTCTGGCAAACAGGCAAATTCTATTTAAACTAAAAACGCTGATAGAAGATAATTTTAAAAAAGAACATCTGGCAGCTTTTTATGCAGATCAGTTGAATATGGATATCAAAAAAATTAACCGAATCTGCCGTGAAGCTACCGGATCGACACTTTTTGAGCTTTTACAAGAAAGGTTAATTACAGAATGCAAGATTCAACTTCAAACTTCTACCGGTTCTGTAAAAGAAATAAGTTATGATTTGGGCTTTAATGACCCTGCATTTTTTGGGCGATTTTTTAAAAAACACACCAATTATACCCCATTAGAATTTAAAAAACAGCGCGCTATATAAACCATAAACTACCCGAAATGTACCAGAAAGATTGCTCGATGCCTATTTAACTTTGCATCATGACTGAGCAAAATAAAACCTTAAGAGCAATAGTGTGGGGTGTGGGAGCATCCCTTTTTTTGTCATCAACTTTTATAATTAACAGCCTAATTTCAGGTTCAGGAGGGCATTGGACATGGACAGCTAACCTTCGTTCACTGTTTCTTATTCCTATTCTTGGTTTAGTAGTTTACTTTAATAAACAATTGAGCCCGCTCATTAAAGCTTTAAAACAAGAACCATTGGTTTTTATAAAATGGGGAACAATCGGTTTTGGCATATTGTACACTGCATTGGCAATTGCTTCTTTATTTTCTCCAGGTTGGATGATTGCCGCCACTTTTCAAATAAATATTTTGGCAGGTATGCTACTGGCTCCGCTTATTTATAAAGATAGCAGAAAATCAATTCCACAGCGAGCACTTGTACTATCAATCATAATTATAGCAGGAGTTTTTGTAATGCAATTTGAAAAGGTAGATCAGTTAGATTCTCTGGCGGGTGTTTTAATTAGCTTTTTTCTGGTGATGCTTGGTGCAATTGTTTGGCCATTGGGTAATCGCAAACTCATGGTCGTACTGGAAGAAAAGGACCTTAAATTAAATGCCATCCAAAGAGTGTTGGGGATGAGTATCGGGTGTCTCCCATTGCTAATCATATTAGGTATTGTAGGATACCAGCAAGCAGGTTTGCCAACACTTACTCAGTGTGAATCTTCCTTGTATTCGGCATTCTTCTCTGGCTTTTTAGGTGGAGTAGGTTTTTACCAAGCCACACAAATGGTGAATAGAAACCCAGTGGCAATGGCAACCATAGAAGCTACACAAGTATTCGAAATCATCTTTACACTGCTTGGCGAAATGTATTTAAGAAATACTGCCTTACCGGGAATTTTTGGTCAAATAGGCATCTTTATAGTTTTCTTAGGAATTAGTTTCCATTTCTGGAATACTCTAAATCACTCAAGAAAGCTCGCCACCAGTTTTTAATAAAGTTTATACAACCACTATGAATAGCATGGATATTTTAAGCTTTATTTAATTGATAGATAAAGCTTTAAAATATCCTCTTTTTTTATTCAATACCCATCCTTTTCTAACAAAGCTTATCTGTGTGGATTTAAGACTCCGAGGTTACTATCTCTGTAATTCATGGTATCAATCAGTGTAAAAGCTGTTATTGGTCAGTTTGTTTGATGTGTTGATTGCCAATATTTGTACATACCTGACATAGCCGAGCTAAAACCTAATTGAGCTAATAAAAAACTACCAATAGCAAGGTATTTTCCGTAAATAACACCTTAATCCAATGAAGGCTTTAAAAATCATACTTGTTTTCATCACTTTTTTATATTTTGCCGCCTGCAATCAAGTACAAAATCAAAATAACACAGACAAAACTTTGGAACTAAATTCTAACTGGGTATTTAAAAAAACATCAGATAAAAGTTGGACAAGTGCTACTGTACCTGGTTCAGTTCACACAGATTTAATTAATAATCATGTAATTGAAGATCCCTTTTACAGGTTAAATGAATTAGATCTACAGTGGATTGACAAAGAAGATTGGGAATATAAAACAACTTTTGAGTTAAGTAAAGAAGATTTAAACTGGCAACAAATAGAGTTGGAATTTGATGGTTTAGACACTTATGCCAAAGTGAGTTTGAATGGTAGCCAAATTTTGGAAACAGATAACATGTTTAGAAACTATGCTACCAATGTAAAATCTCTATTAAAAGAAGGTAACAATGAATTGAGCATACTCTTCGAATCTCCTATACAAAAAGGCATAGAAAAGTATGATGCACTAGGTTACAAAATTCCAGTATCTGATAACGATTTGGCTAAAATTGGTCAGGTAGAAGGTGAAAAACAAGTAAGCATTTTTACAAGAAAAGCTGGTTACCATTTCGGTTGGGACTGGGGTCCACGACTTGTAACATCTGGTATTTGGAAACCTATTAAGTTAAAAAGTTGGAATAGCTACATTATTAGAGATGTTTTTATTGAGCAAACAAAATTAGACGAGCAAGCCAACCTAACTGCTTGGATAGACCTTGAAGCCAGCAATGATATTGATAAAACCGCTGTAGAAATTTTGGTTGAAGGGCAAAGTATAAAATCTGAAGAAGTAAAGATTTCGAAAGGACTTAATAAGTTGAAAATTCCTTTTACGATTAGCGAACCTAAACTTTGGTGGCCAAATGGACTTGGAGAGCAAAACTTGTATAATGTAAAAGTGAATGTCTCTGCAAATAACCTTGTATCATCTTCTACAAAAAGAATTGGCTTAAGAAATATTGAAATTGTAAGAGAACCAGATGCTGTAGGAACTACATTTTATTTTAAAGTAAATGGTCAACCTGTATTTATGAAAGGCGTCAATTACATTCCTCAAGATGTATTTCTAGATAGAGTTACAAAAGATCATTACGAATCTGTGCTCAACTCTGCTAAAGAAGCAAATATGAATATGCTTCGCATTTGGGGAGGAGGAATTTATGAGAAAGATGTGTTTTACGATTTATGTGATGAAAAGGGATTATTGGTTTGGCAAGACTTTATGTTTGCTTGTGCCATGTTTCCGGGAGATCAGGCTTTTCTTGATAATGTGAAACAAGAAGCCATAGACAATGTAAAAAGGTTACGCAATCACACTTCCATTGCTTTGTGGTGTGGGAATAACGAAATCTTATCTGCTTGGGAAAATTGGGGATGGAAAAAGAAAGTAAATGAAGAACAATCTGAAGAAGTTGCCGATAAAATCTGGACAGCTTACGATAATATATTCCATAAAATTCTGCCTGATGTTGTAAAAGAATACGATGGTAGCAAATTTTATTGGGCTTCTTCGCCAAGTAGCGATTTGGGCGTAAAAGAATCTCTTATTATGGGAGATGCCCACTATTGGATGGTTTGGTGGGGTAAAGAAAAATTTGAAACTTATAATGATGCTATTCCTCGCTTTATGTCTGAGTTTGGTTTTCAATCTTTTCCAGAATATTCATCTGTGCTGAAATACACCATGCCAGAAGACCATGATATTTATTCAGATGTAATGCAGTCGCATCAGAGATCAAATATCGGTAATGTAACTATCGATGAATACATGAAGCGACACTACAAAAAGCCCAAAGACTTTGAGAATTTTTTGTATGTGAGTCATTTATTGCAAGCCTATGGTATTCGCATTGGTATAGAAGCCCACAGAAAAAAAATGCATGACTACCGATGTATGGGCAGTCTTTATTGGCAAATAAACGATTGTTGGCCAGTGGCTTCTTGGTCTAGCATAGACTATTATGGAAAATGGAAAGCATTGCATTATGCGGTAAAAAAAAGTTTTAAAACCACATTAATCAGCTTCGAAGAAAGAGAAGACAATATCGCCATCTATATAGCTTCTGATTCATTAAATGAGATTAATGGAAAACTGAAAGTGGAAATTATTGACTATGAAGGCAAAGAATTAAAATCGTGGAGTAATGATGTAAATATAAGTGCAAATGATGCAAATATCTATTTCGAGATTCCTAATAGTGAGTTGGAAGCTTTTGAAGCTGATAAAATAGTAATAAATGCATCACTAATAAGTGGAGAACAGGTTCTTTCAGAAAAGCTTCATTATCTAAAACCATTTAAAGATTTGGCACTTATAGATCCTGAAATTAGCTATTCAGTAAAAGAAAACGGAGATTATTTTGATGTGACTGTTAGCAGTAATAAACTCGCACTTGGTGTTTATATAGCATCAAACAGTTCCGGAAATTTCTCCGATAACTATTTCGATCTTCTTCCAAATAGTGAAAAAGTTATTTCTATCAAAAAGGAAAATATACAAGACCTAAGCTCATTCGAAAAAGAGCTAAAGGTTTATAGCTTATATACTAGCTATTAGTTTATAAAAATGCAGGAAGTAAATTAAAACAAGACAGGCAAACATCGGTTTGCCTGTCTTTATTTTTGTAGAGTTCATATGAGCTTTTATTATTTCTCTATTCCCAATTCAAAATATTTATTTAGAAATATAGGTACACCATCTTCTGCACATGAGAGTGTATGTTCATCTGCCACCGCTTTTACTTCATCTCTCGCATTAGCAACCGCTATACCCATTCCTACTTCTCGAAGCATATCTATATCATTATAATTATCTCCAAAAGCAATCACTTTGGTTAATGCCTCCTCTCCTAGTAATGCTTTAATACCATCTAGCTTACTCACATCATTGGGAGCAATTTCTATAATGGTATCATTTGAGCGATAAGCTACCAATTTATCTTTTAAATCTGTACTTAATAGTTTACCTAACTGGTCTAAACTATCCTTTACACCCATCAACATAATTTTATGCGCTCCTTTTCCCTTCTTTTTCAAGTTGGCAATAGTAGTTGCTGTTTCTTCAAAAACTGGGTCTGTTTTGGTATTGTGAATTTCTTTCTGAATTCTCGCTGAATCTTCAGGAACTGACCAATCATTATAAGAGTAAATCCCCATATTCACATTCAACTCATTGCAAGGCTTTAGTAATCCTTCAATTAATGAGACTGGTATGCATTTGTCATATATTACTTCCTCCCCTTTTACTATATATGCACCATTATAACATATAATTGGCTTAGAGCTAGTTCCAACTTTTTCTTGTATGTAACTCATACCTGATGGAATTCGAGCGGAAACTAAAATAATATCCAATTGTGTGCTCAGCTTTTTAAGTACAGTAGCACAAAACGGAGTTATATCGCTTTTTAAGGCCAATATGGTACCATCTAAATCTAAGCAAATAGTATTGTATTTTTCCATGGCATCCTTAGTGTTCATTCTAATTCTTTTGATTTATGTTAGCAATTTTTTCTTGTTCTGTAATGCAAGAAACTAATGCTCGTAAAGATGATAAATCTTGAGTCAAAATATTAAGTATGCTTTAAAAATTAATAAGGCCATTTCTTTAATTTAACTGAGTAATAACCTCTATCCCCCAATAATTAGTAACATATCTTTAACAGAAGTTTAATAATGACGTCAAACCTCTGTAGATAAAAAAGATGTACTTTGTGAAGAGAAAATTTTCTTATAAAACTATCAAAACAGGCATTTTTGCCAGTAATTGATATTATTAAATACCATCCATTGTAATTCTTTTTTTGAAGCGAAAAGTTGTAAACAAGACTTTTTATTAATCTTGAATTCTCTTTTAGTAGAGTTTAAGCCCTTTAGAGTCGTATAAATTCTTTTTTAAAGAAAGTTTATAACAATGTTTACGCTTATTTATATAATTTGAAACCTCCTATTTATAGGTAGCCCTGCTATTGTTTAATTTAAATATAGTAGTGTATTACATACATAAGTAGGTTGCATTTTTTGTATCGTTTCAAAGATTATATACTAACCACTCTCATTTAGCAACTACCACTTTCAACCGGTATATTTCAATTTCAACCTTAAATAATAAGGCTATGATAGCGATCACCTCAGTTTATCAATTTATTGATAGACTTTCCTTTAATCCTAATTATTTACCTTATGAGAATTTTTTTCAATTCTTTATTAAAGGCAGTACTCGTTCTGTCATTCCTTGGCATTTGCGATGTTGGTTATAGTCAGTATTCCGACAGCCAAATTGTTTTTGCCAATGCAAACAATCCAACTACTACACTAGACAACCTTTTACGTCAGCTTGAAAAAAAATTCAGTGTTAAATTTCATTTTGAAGATAACACTGTTCAATTCAAAACACTTTCAAATTACCAGCAATCTCTAGATCAACAAAATTTAACTGATGCACTTAATAATTTAGCAGAAATGCAAAATTTAAAGTATCAGAAAATTAATGAAGATGAATACCTCATTTCAAATAATGCAATTCATCAATCAACAGACAAACCAGTTACTTTACAATTAGAAATTGTTGAACAAACTATTAGCGGTACAGTAACAGACTCTAAAAGTGGAGCTAGTTTACCCGGTGTAAACGTGTTGGCCAAGGGTACATCAACCGGAGCAGTAACCGATGTAGATGGCAAGTACAGGCTTACCGTGTCTGATGATATTAGCACACTTGTTTTTTCTTATATCGGATTTTTATCGACAGAAGTGCCAATTAATGGCAGAAGTATTATCGATATAGCTTTAGAAGAAGATGTACAAAGCTTAGAAGAAGTAGTTGTAATTGGCTATGGTACTCAAAAGCGATCAGACCTTACAGGAGCTGTTGGTTCTGTTGGCACAGATGAATTACAAGAACGCCCAGTACCATCATTAAATCAGGCAATATCTGGTAGAATTGCAGGTGTGCAAGTGAATGTAAACTCTGGCCGACCTGGTGGTAAATCGAATGTAAGAATTCGTGGTTTCAGTTCTATCAACTCTTCCAACAATCCATTATATGTGGTGGATGGAGTACAACTTCCGGTAGGTAACCAAACTCAGCGAAGCAATGCGATAGACTACATTAACCCGAATGACATTGTATCTGTAGAAGTTTTGAAAGATGCTTCTTCAACTGCTATTTATGGTGCAAGAGGTGCTAATGGTGTTATCTTGATTACCACCAAAAAAGGAAAATCTGGCGAAGGTAAAATCTCTTATGGAGTTGATTTGAGCACAGTTACTTATGGCCCTAATAAACCAGAAGTACTTAATGCAAAACAATATCTTGAGGTAGAAGACCTTGCTTGGAGAAATATGGAAAAGTTTGACCCAGTTGGTTGGGCAGAAGGAAAATGGGAATACCTTAATCCAGCTTTAAAGCGTACAGATCCAGAACTTTTCGATAGCAATGGCAATCCTTACCACGATACAGACTGGATAGAAGAAACAACCCAAAGTAAATTATCTCAAAATCACCAATTAAGTTTTAGTGGCGGTAGTGATAAAACTACTTATTCTCTGTCTTTGGGCTTTTTGGATATGAATGGTTTATACAAAACTTCGTATCTCACCAGATATTCAGGTAGATTAACGGTAGATACTGAAGTGAAAAAGTGGTTAACCATTGGTACTTCTTTGAGCTACAACTATCAATCTGAAAACAATGTAGATTATAGTGACCAAGTACCAAGACGAATGGTAGAAGATTTTCCATTCTTACCGGTTTACTATTCTGACGGAACCTATGCAGATAACAGAGATTATCCTTTTGCAGAAGGAACCAGAAGTTCAGTGCATAACTTGCTAGAGCGTGAGTACATCATCAACACACAAACCTTCTTAGGTAATGTATTTGCCAACATCACTTTAGCCAAAGGATTGGTCTTTAGAACAGTGCTAGGTTCTAACATGGTAACCCGTGAACAGAACAGATATGAGGGCAGAACTATACAAGAAGGAGCACAAGGAAGGGCTTGGGCAAGCAATAACAAGGATTCATTTTGGTCGTTTGAAAACTACCTTACTTACAACAAAACCTTCTCAGATATCCATTCTTTCACAGGTATGGTGGGTATTTCTTGGCAAGAATCTAACTACTTTGGTATTAGCAACGAAGCTAGAACTTTTGCTACTGACCACTTCCTTTACAACAACATTGGAGCAGGTAGTAACAACTTAGGTGTAGGCTCAGGAGCTAGCAGAGAAGCATTAAACTCTTACTTTGGTAGATTCAACTACAGCTTAATGAACAAGTACTTACTTACCGTTACTGGTCGAATGGATGGTTCATCTAAATTTGGTGACAATAACAAGTATGCATTCTTCCCTTCTACTGCTTTAGCTTGGAGAGTTTCAGAAGAACCATTCTTACAAAATAGCGACCTTATTTCTAACTTAAAAGTTCGTACTAGCTATGGTTTAACTGGTAACTCAGAAATTCCTCCATATTCTTCACTTTCTCTATTAGGTTCTGGTTATGCAGCCGTATTAAACGAACAACGAGTGGGTGGAACAGGATTAAATCGTTTGGCAAACCCAGATTTAAGATGGGAAAAAACTGCTCAATCTGATATTGGTGTTGAAGTAGGCTTCTTCGATGGTAGAATCGCTTTTGAAGCAGATTATTACTATAGAAAAACCACTGATATGCTGTTAGATGCACCAGTTCCTCAAACTAGTGGCTATGCTACTATTCGTAGAAATGTGGGTTCAATGGAAAACAAAGGAGTTGAGCTAGCTTTAAACACAGTTAACATCACTACTCCAAATTTTGAGTGGCGTTCAACTTTCAACATTTCATTCAATAGAAATAAAGTACTTGAACTTGCAACCAGAGCGCCAATATTTGGTGTAGGTGGTCCGGGTATCACGAACGAAACCAGTATTATTACAGAAGGTGAATCTGCCAGTTCATTCTGGGGCTTAGTGCGCTTAGGTGTTTGGGGAACTGACGAGGCTGCTGAAGCTGCTGAATTCACTAGCTACAGAAATGGTTTAACCATACTACCGGGTGATATTAAATATCTGGATGTAAATGGGGACAAAGCAATTACAGATGCAGACCGAATGATTATTGGTGATGGTAGCCCAGATGGTTGGGGATCGTTTATCAACAACTTTAGATTCGGCAACTTCGATTTTATGCTCGATCTTCAGTTTAGCTATGGTAATGACATTATGGATATGAACCTGCACTCTAGCGAAGACCGTCAGGCTTTAGCTAACAGTTATGCCACTGTATTAAATGCATGGACACCTGACAATCAAAATACAATGATTGCCCAAATTCGTGATACACGCGCTGGTTATGTAACCAATGTAGATTCTCACTGGGTGCAAGATGGCTCATTCATTAGAGGTAGAAATATGGTTTTAGGCTATACATTCCCTAAAGCACTTACAGAAAAGATGTTTATGAGTTATTTGAGAGTTTATGTTTCTGCTCAAAACTTCTTCTTAATTGTAAATGATGAAGTTATCGGTGATCCTGAAATTACACCTATTAGAGGTGGTGATGGCAACAACGTATTTTCACAAGGTATGAAGTGGCACGAGTATCCTAAACCAACTACATATACTTTAGGATTAAAAGTGGATTTCTAAATTTCTAAAAACGCTAAAACGATTTTATAATGAAAATAGATATAATAAAACATATAACTAGGATAGTTCTAAGCGGATTTATCTTGATATTTTCAGGTTGCTCAGATTTCTTGGATGAAGAAGATCCATCTAACTTAACTCCTGAAAACTTTTACACCATTCCCGATCATGCAGAAGCTGCCATTGCTGCTGCTTATGACGACACGAGGTTTTATGGTGATGGTGCTGGTATTTTCTCTTCAAACTGGCAATTGTTAGAAGCTCCGACTGGAACTGCTACCACTGAAACTGCCCAGAACTCAGATTTGAATAACCTATATTCTTTAACTTGGGATGGTAATACTGGCCATATCAAAAACTGGTGGAGAGGTATTTATAAATTGATTGCCAACACCAATTTGGTTTTAGAAAAAGTGCCTGGCATTACTCCAATGGATGAAGGCCAGAAATCGAGAATTTTAGGTGAAGCTAGATTTATTAGAGCTTGGGCTTATTTTTATGCTGTGCGTCTTTGGGGAGATGTTCCTTTGGTATTAACACCTCAATCGGCAGATTCAGAAGACTTTTTCCCTGCAAGAACTTCTACAGAGCAAGTTTACGATCAAATAGTTGCTGATTTAAAAGAAGCAGAAAATGCTGGTTTATCTTGGACAGATGTAAGCGGTAGAGTTTCCCAATCTGCAGCAAAAGCCTTATTGTCTAAAGTTTACTTAACAATGGCTGGCTTCCCACTAAATAAGGGTGCTGAATATTATACACTTGCAGCAAATAAAGCAAAAGAGATTATAGACAATCCTCAGGGAATCGATCTTTTTGATACTTATATGGAAGTGCACGACGAAAGATTGGGTAACCAAACAGAACATCTTTTTAGCTTACAGTACAACGATTTGGTAGCTGGTAATCCAATGGGCAATATGTTCCCTAACTTTAAACCGGTTTCTTATCGTGGACCTTCTGGTACTGGTAGCACTGTACCTACATTTGCTTTTTATGAATCTTACGAAGAAGGAGATATTCGTGCACAAGATCAAAATGGTTATTTCTATACTACTTATTATGAAAATGGAAGTGGTGAGGAATTTGACTTAGGTGCACCTTATATCTTTAAACATTTTAATGTAGTTGCTAATGGTATTCAGGGGGTTGAAGGTACTGCTCAAGATAATCTCAACGTACCAGTTATTCGATTTGCTGAAGTACTTTTAATATTTGCTGAAGCATCTAATGAAGTAAATGGGCCAACACAAGATGCACTTAATGCAGTAGAAAGAATTAGAACCAGAGCTGGTTTAACTACTGATGGTGTAGGTGCCTTCACTCAGGGCGAATTTCGCGAATTGGTGTGGACAGAGAGATGGCATGAGCTATGTTATGAGGGAATTACTTGGTTCGATATGGTTCGTTTGCAAAAGGTATTTAACGAAAATACACTCGGCTTCGATGATTTTGTCGGACATGTAAATCTAAACTCAAACCAAGCTTTGCAAGAAAAGCATTTATTGTTTCCTATTCCTATTCAAGAGATGTTGAACAATCCGAATTTAACACCTCAAAATCCGGGTTATAATTAAATAATATTCCCGCTTCCGTTTAATACTGAAGCGGGATTTTTTTATTATATCTTAGCACACATCAACAAAATATCATCACGTTGTTCGGTGCCCTGCATATGTTCTTTAAGTTTTCCTTCAAAAATGTCTTTTAACTCACTTGGAGATTTTTCTGAATTATCTTTAAAGAATTGCTTCAACCTTTTTTTACCAAAACCTTTTCTGTGAATATCATTCTGATCTTGATATCCATCTGATCCAGTTAGCAAAATACTCCCTTTCGGAAGATGCTCTATTTGATCGCTAAACCCTTTGTTACTTATTAAATTACCACTAATTGAAACGCGATCTCCTTTTAACTCTACAAATGCTCCATCTGGTTTAATAATATACAAGTTGTTTTTTGCACCACAAAAAACCATCTGAACTAAATATTCATCAATCTTTGTAAACTTCATTATCACCATATCCATTCCACTGTGCTTTCCTTTATCTGAGTGACCCAGAAGCTTTTTAAGTTCCAAATCTAACTCACTAAGCACTTCTGCGGGGCTCTCAATCTTATTAATATTGATTAATTTATCGAGCAAACTATTTCCTAATAAAGTCATAAATGCACCCGGAACTCCATGACCTGTACAATCGGCAGCTACTAACCATAAAGTATCTTCAACTCTGCTACTCCAATGAAAATCACCAGAAACAGTATCTTTTGGTTTATTCAAAATAAAAAACTCTTCTATCAGATCAGTTGCATCCAACTTTTCTGGAAAAACAGCTCTTTGTATTGTTTTAGCTGAATTAATACTGCTATGAATCAATTGGTTTTTATACTCCAATTCTTTTACCCTTTCAGCAATAAACTCTTGTTGAGCCTCCATCTCTTCCTTCTGTTGCTGAAGTTCAAAATTCTGACTAGCAATTTCATTATTCTTTTCGGCAAGACTATCATTCAGTTTTTTCTTCTGCCTGTAATTATTATAAAAAATACCGGCAGATACTAAAGCAAGAACTATAAATAAAACTGAGAGATAGAGTAAAACAGATTGATTTTCTATTTGAATAAGTTGCTTATCCAAAATCGCTTTCTGTGCTTCCATTTTGCTCTCCTGATCTTTTAGAATAGCATTACCTTCTGCCAATTTTTGCTGTTGAACTTTAAATTTCTCTTCATACAAACTAATAAAAAACACCAAGTCTTTAATGTCTTTTATAGACTCCAACATAGGTTTTAATGGTTCTTCTGTAATCGAAACCATTCTTTTAGATTTGGCATCATCATGAGAAGCCATTAATTTTTGATATGTCGTGTCGGAAGGATTCTCATGCATTTTTTCAAGTGCATGCTGAATTTTTGCTCTTAGCTTTTTATCAAAAGATTTATTAGCAGCGTAGAACTTGTGCAATATAGGAGGTGAACGAAATAAGGTTTTAAGCCCTTCCATATTTACTCCACTTTCTTCACAAGCACATGCACCTATTTTTTGCGCACTTTCAATAACTTCTTGTTTTACAGCAGAATGCCCATTGGAGTAATTTACACTATTAAAAAACATCTCTGGCAATGTAATTCCCATAGATGCCAATTGCATACGTGGTAAAAGGTGCCCTGATGTAGACGACGAACTTGCGAAAATAAATTCGTAATCATGAGATTGTTCTATCAGTTGATCTAAACTTTGTACATCACTTTTTTCTGACCTAATAAAACAGCTATAATAAACTCCAGGATTTCCCGCACTATCTGCGAAAGACATAAACGGCTCAATATTATCACTTTGAGTACGAGCTAAAGTATAAAAGAAGGGAGTATTGTATATGATATCAAAATCGCCTTTATTAATTATTGCAAAAAGCTCTTTAAGTGTAGAAAAACTAACTATTTCAACTTCAATATCAAGGTTGTTTTCAAGATATTCAATTAAGTTCGAAAGGTTTTCATTTACTTCTTTGTCAATTAATATTTTAATGTGATCCTTGTTTTTTTCTTTTGATGCCCAGCTATTTTGGGAAACCATTAAGAACAATGACAAGATTAAAGACCAAAAGATAGTAGAGTAATTTGATTTCATGTGCTAATAGAATATGATTTATTTCTTTGATTTAAAAGAATCAACTACTTCCATAAAAGAAGCCAATTGAGCTATTATGCCATCAACTTCTAACTTAAAAAAAGCCCAATCATAAATAGATTTAGCCACAATTCCGGAATTACGACCATTGCCTACTTCCAGATTCCAAGGGTTAATCGCTGTAAAAACCTTCACCGGAATTATTAACCCGACTTTATATATAGACTTAAAAAAAGGAGTGCTAACTATACAAATAGATTCTTTGTTTTGCGATGTACACAAACCAAAAAGTGATAATAATAAAAATATAAGCATTTTCACATTCATCATATTATATGTAGCAATTAGCTTAATCTTAATAAATACAAGATTATAACATTGCAAATACAGTTTTATTGAGAGCTACATTTTAGATATTCCCCCTATCATATTAAAAGGATTTTCAATATCTAGTAAAGAACAAACAACTGTGTCTCAATATGTTGAAGTCTTTGCTTATCGAGTGAATGATTAAATGAAGCCAGAATCGTAATTAAAATTTAAACATTTAGCTTAAAATATATTTTGCGTATAGATAAGATCTTAAAAAAACTCAGCTCAAAATCATTTGTTCAATTCTATTCAAGTACCATTACTTTTGAAATAGTAAATTTGATTTTTTAAGAATCTTTAGAGCCGAATGAACCATAAACTTAGACAACAAATAGAAAAAATTATTTCACTCACCGATGATGAGTTTGATGTAGTACTCAAGCATTTCCAAGTAAAAGCATTTAAAAAACATCAAATCGTAATTCATCAAGATGATTATGTGAAATATGATTTCTACATCACAGAAGGATTAATGAAATCTGCCAACATGAAACCCGATGGCAAAGAACACATTGTGCAATTTGCTATGGAAGATTGGTGGATTACCGACCCAGAAGCTTTCCATTTGGGTACAAAATCTAAGTTTACAATAGATTGTTTAGAAGATACAAAAGCCTTTTCGCTTACTTTAGAAAACAAAGAAAAGCTATGCAAAGCCATTCCGAAAATGGAGCACTTCTTTAGAAAAAAAGCAACTGCTGGCTATATTGGATTACAAAAGAGAATCTTGTGTTTTATCAGCAGTAAAGCCCAAGACAGATACCACAATCTTTTAGAAGAGTATCCGGGACTTATTCAGCGAGTGCCTAAAACCCTGATTGCTTCTTATTTAGGTGTATCTAGAGAAACTTTGAGCCGCTTAGCCAATGAATGACTGTGACATTTCGCACAGCAAATCTGTGATAAAGCCCCTGTGAAACCGACCATTTCTATGAGAATTTTGCCTCATAAATCAATTATAAAAGCAAATATTTAATTAACAAATGGAATATAGAAATCTAGGTAACTCAGGTTTAAAGGTACCTGTACTCAGCTATGGCACAGCTACTTTTGGCGGAACAAACGAATTTTTTGGCAAATGGGGACAAACGGATGTAAATGAAGCTTCCCGATTAATAGATATCTGTCTGGAAAGAGGCGTCAACTTTTTTGATACAGCCAATGTCTACTCACAAGGCGATTCCGAAGCAATTTTGGGTAAAGCTTTAAAAGGAAAAAGAAATGAAAGTATTATTGCCACCAAATCGACTTTCCAAATGGGTGAAGGACCGAATGACAAAGGCTCTTCTCGTTTCCACATAATTAAAGCCTGCGAAGACAGCCTGAAAAGATTAGAAACGGACTACATCGATTTATACCTGATGCATGGTTTTGATGCCAACACTCCAATTGAAGAAACTTTGAGCACTTTAGATCAACTTGTAAAAAGTGGTAAAGTTCGATACATTGGTTGCTCAAACTTTGCTGCTTGGCAACTCATGAAATCCCTATCTATTTCTGAAAGGTTAAATCTGGAAAAATACATTGTTTACCAAGGCTATTACTCTTTAATTGGTCGAGATTACGAGCAAGAAATAATGCCACTTTTGCAAGATCAACAAATGGGATTGATGGCTTGGAGTCCGCTGGGTTGGGGTAGATTAACTGGCAAGATTAAAAGAAACCAACCTATGGAAGAAGGCAGAATTAAGTCTGGTGGTGATGTAGGTGCACCACCGGTAGATAATAAATTAATTTATGATGTGGTGGATGCGCTAGAGCGAATTGCCATTGAGAATGATAAAAGTATCTCTCAAGTTGCTATTAACTGGATATTGCAAAACCCAACAGTTTCGAACGTGATTGTTGGCGCCCGAAATGAAAAACAGTTAATAGATAATTTAGATGCTGCCAATTGGTCAATTTCACAGGAAGATTTACAAGAATTTAACAAAATCACTAAACCGCAAGCTATCTACCCTCATTGGGTAGGTGAGCGCTAAAAAGTAATTATTAGTAGAAATGTTGCCATTGGTTTTTACTGATGGCTTTTTTTATGTTTTAAGTAAAAAAATAATTATATTCATCATGCAAATATTATAAGCTCATCCTTCAATACAAGAAGCATTTCATCTAACTACCTTTCTCTCTTTTTTTACTTTTTAATGTGCCATGATGAAAACTAAAGCGCTATTTCTATTATTTACTACGCTTACAATATTTTATGAATCTTTCGGGCAATTTACTGTCAACGATTCTCTAGATCAATACATAGAAAAACTAGTAATCGAACTCGAAGCTCCCGGATTCGGAATTTCGATTGTGCAAGATGGTAAAGTAATTTATTCTAAAGGTTTTGGCACTAGAACTCTTAATAAAAATGAGCCTGTAGATGCAAATACGCTCTTCGCCATTGGTTCAATATCAAAATCTTTTACCCCAATTGCCATAGCAATGCTTATAGACGAGGGTAAACTCAGTTGGGACGATAAAGTAATTAAACACATCCCCTATTTCCAGTTGTACGATCCTTATGTAACTAACTCCATTACCATTAGAGATTTGCTCACTCATCGAAGTGGTTTAAAATGGACAAGCGGTGGCACATTGTGGTATCATTCTGATTTAGACAGAGAAGAGATTATTAGAAGAATGAAGTTTCTAGAACCCGAATCAGAATTCAGATATACCCCTGCTTACCAAAACATTATGTACATTGTTGCATCTAAAGTAGTAGAAGCTGTAATTGACGATACTTGGGATAACTTTATTCGAGAGCGAATTTTTAAACCTCTCGGAATGAACAACACCGTAATTAGCGAAGCTGAAAGAAAGCTTAGTAAAAACATTGCCAGTCCACACATAAAAGATCAAGACTTAAACAAAATAGCCATTGAACAAGAAAAACTAGATAACATTGCTCCCGCTGGTTCTTTTTATTCTTCGGCAAACGACATGGCTAAATACATGCAGTTTATCTTAAATAATGGTGTAGTTGATAATGACACACTTGTTAGCCCAAGCTCATTTAATGAGATTTTAAAACCTCAAATACATTTTCCTATAATGGGAGAACCTCTTCACAACGAGTTTACTTCTTATGGTTTTGGTTGGTTTCTAACTCCAAAAAACGGAAATAAAATCGTAGAGCATTCAGGTGGTGTGGATGGCATGGGGGCAAATTTAGTATTGGTGAAAAATCGGAACTTTGGCATAACAGTACTTTCTAATGCTTCTTACACAACAATTTCATATGCATTAGGCTATCAGATTTTAAGTGAATACCTAAATGATAAAGAATATCTGAATTTTAGTGTATTCGCAAAAGAATACTTTTCACAACTTGATGATATAGCAAAGAACGACAAAGCAGAGATTGAAAAATCGAAAGTCAATAATACACAAGCTTCTTTATCACTAAATGAGTACACAGGTATTTACACAGATAAAATGTATGGAGATATTAGTATTGGCATGGATGGTACAAACTTGAAAATAGCGTTTTCACACACTCCTTTGTTTACTGGAAAGCTCTCTCATTGGCACTACGATACCTTCGAAATAGACTGGTTCGACCCAAGAGTTCCAAATGGATTTATAACATTCAGCTTTGATTCGAAAGGAAAAGTGAGCGGGTTTGAATTAGACCAACCCAACTTACTTGATGTAGATTTTACAGAATTAGATATCACAAAAAAGATGAATACAAAAGAGGTGGTGCATTAAAGAAATTAAATTGTAAAATTTGATCTATAAAAAATCACAATTTAATTTGTGGATGCAAAAAGAAAAATCTTTCAAATGCGAATGCTGTGGTACTGTGTATGATGAAATGCCTTTATGTTTTGGCTCAAGCTATCCTGATTACTTTTATTCCATTCCACCAGACGAGCGAGCAACCCGAATTGAATTAGAAAAAAGTCTCTGTGTTGTTGATGAGCAATATTTCTTTCACAGAGGTAGATTAACTATCCCAATAATTGATTTCCATAATAGCCTATACTTTGACATATGGACAAGTATAAGTAAAGAAAATTTTGAACTTAGAATGGATGGACTATTGGGATAAACCTGAAAGAGTTAACAATGATCCATATTTTGGCTGGTTACAAAATCAAATTCCAACTTATGAGAATACAATCAATATAAAGTCAAAGGCTGTCGAACAAGATGGTGAAGCAATTCCTGAAATAATCGTATTTGAAGAAAATCATCCACTTACAATCGATCAAAAAAATGGAATATCGCTAGAAAAAGCCCATAAGATTGTTCAATCTATTTTGAAAGAACAACACTTAAAATGAGGTTTATATCTATTATAACTTCTCCACCAACTACCTTATAACATTCAACAAACAATTCTTTGTGGTAATCAGCATTATTTAATTACGATTTTTTAATGGAATTGAGATTAAATAATTTTTTAATATGCTTGGCCATTTAAAACCATCTTTAGATGCATCCCATTCGTGTTCACAATATGCTTATCAGAAATATTATTGTGGAATATGCCGATCGCTAAGGAAAGAAAAAGGACTATTTGCAAGCGTGTTAATCAATCATGAGCTTACTTTAAATCTATTAGCTCTTTCTCCCTTTTTAGAAAATCAAAGTATTACAAGCACACCTTGCCCCTCAAAGGCAATGTTTGGTAAACAAATGGCGGCAACCCATCCGGTAATTGATAAAGTGTCTAAACTTTCGATCCTGCTAGGCTGGATAAAAACAACAGACTGGTCATTCGATTCTAAAAATCCCATTGCTACACTGCTTGAAAAGCAATTGAAAAAATGGAATCAAAAACTGAATACCGACCTATCTGCTTCTTTAGAAAAAGTAATTGCAGACTATATCAAATTAGTTAAAACTTCTGAGCCAGAAATTAATGCAGTAATGAACGGCAGCGGAAGTCTTGCCAAAAAACTCTGGGAAGAATTGGCGGTATTAACTACTATTCCCATCGAACTGAAAGATCAACTTGCTCTGTTGTTTAGGGAAACGGGTAAACTAATTTTTCAGGCAGATGCTATTGAAGATTATCACATAGACTTAAAAAAAGGCAATTATAACCCAATAGAAATTCTTTCAAGAAGTAAAAATAATGCTGCAAGAGAATTTTACGAGGCGTATCGTGTAAGACATATTACCATTGCTTGTTTACTAAATCAGATTGCAAGAAATCCGCGACTAAACCAAGAGTTTGTTAAGAGTTTTAGTTCGGCAATTAGTAATATAGACCAAGCAGTTTTAAAAAAGTTTGAGCATTTTACAGACCCTGTCAATAGTGATTTTATAAACAGTATTTCAAATTTTTTCCATTTCGATCTACAAGCTAATCAGTGTTGTTGCCACCAATGTTGCAATAATTGTAAGTGCCCATGCGAAGATTGTCATTGCAGCGGATGCCATTGTGATAATGGTTGTAGTTGCCCAGATTGCCACTGTAATTGTGATATTTGCAATGCTTGTAACTGCGATTGTGGCGATTGCTGTGGGCCAAAAACTTATAAAGAATACGAAAGTACAGAAGAAATGAAGAAAGAATTACTCAAAGAGATTTTAGATTCTGATTTGAGTGATAGTACAAAAAATGAATTGCTCCAAAAGCTCGATAGTGTTAAAACAGACTCCAACCAAAGAATCGATGTATTGATCGATCATCTCAATAAAGATTTAGAAAAGTGATTTGCTCAATCTAAAAAAGGATTCCATTTACATTTTGTACAACTTCGAGTTTGCTCTATTTTTACCGCAAATAAATCAAAGCAAACAAATTAGACAGAATGTATAGAATAGGAATTTTAATACTGCTTCTCGGATTTTCGAAGTTGGGTTTCGCAATGGACAACAAAGCAGAAAAAAGTGGCAAGGTTGAGTATGCTGTTTGGCACAATGGTAAAGTTGATGCAGAAAGAGACAAATTAATTGTCGAATATAATAATGGAATTGCTAAAAGCTGGACAGACAGAACTGGTAAAAATTTAATTCCTGAAGTTCCTGAGCAATACAACTTTTTCGATTATTCAAATGGCAAAATATATAGGCAAGCAATTTTTATGGATGGCGCTGCCTATTTCACGCAGATGGACTTCCAGAATCTAGATGATTTTAAACCAGAAGGCGAGCCAATAGAAATACTAGGTTACAACTGCCAAAAATACACTGGTTCATCATTTTCTAACAAAATTGAATTGTGGATTACAACTGAAACAGGTTTACAAGGCACGCCCATTTTATCTTTCCCCTACCCAAATGCATTGGTTTTAAAATATGTTCGCAACGAAAATTACGGTTGGGAAGCGACCAATATCGAATTTTATAAGAAGAAAAATATCACCAATTTAATGCCTGCTGATTTGGGTAACGAAATTAATCAAGTAGATTTTGGTTTGCTCTTGGCAAATGCTTTTGTAAAGGATGTGCAAATTTTTGATAATGATCAGATCAATTGGGGAGATAAAATCACTAATCCAGAAGGTGATGTTACAAATGTAGTGTATCGATTTGCCGGAGGTACAGTAATCGCTAAGAAAGTTAAATTACCCGAAGTACCAGATGGCACAACTGTTTTTGCCGAAGTGGTCGAAAAATCTAATGGAGATGCTTACGACCGTACAGGTTCTGTATTTTTAATTCCGGTAGATAAAAAGCAAAGTTTCCTTGATGGATTAAAGTCTGGAAAAGACGCTTTGCCAAAATACATCAGCAAAGAAAAGAAAACTTATCAGGGTGTGGTGAGTACTCCAACCTACGATCCTCTTATTGAGTTGATGCGTTTCTTTACACCATTCGGCGTCAATCACTTCAACGATAAACGTGATGTGGGTATCGATTGGGCAGATTCTGTTACTTACAAAGAAGATGTGAGCCATCTGTTACCTGTTTTGCAAGACGAGTGTTGGATAGGTGTTTTTATCGGGAACTACGATGGTGGTGGACACAAAGTAAGTCTGAACCTAAAATATCATTTAAACAGACAAGAAGTTTCCGAAGAGCCTGCAAAAAAATACTGGATTCAACCTGTTTTTAATACTACCAATGTTATGGAAATGGCTGGGCAAGAATACGGTACCATGTTTAAAAACGATACGCTTTCTGTTGAGTTTGAAGTGCCCGCAGGAGTTAAAAATGTTACCTTCAGATATATTACTACTGGCCATGGTGGCTGGGGAGGTGGCGATGAGTTTGTGCCAAAAAAGAATCAACTTTTTATAGATGGAGAAACTTTCTTCAACTATACTCCTTGGAGGGTTGATTGTGGTACTTACCGTGAGTATAACCCAGCATCTGGTAATTTTTGGAATGGACTTTCATCATCAGATTATAGTCGCTCAGGTTGGTGCCCAGGAGCAGTTTCGCATCCTTACTTTACACAAGTTGAAAACCTCAGCGCTGGAAAACATAAAATCTCTGTATATATTCCATTAGGAGAACCTCAAGGCAATATGTTTAGCGCTTGGAATATCTCAGGTGTATTTATCGGAGAAATAGAATAAGTCTATTTCAAATCAATATAATTTTTAGGGTACTTTTTGGTACCCTTTTTTTATATCAAAAAATAAGAAAGGTAGCGATTTAAAAATCAGCAGTAGATTAAAAATTTTACATACAATCTTTGAAAAATTATATCGAAAACTGTAATAAAGAGTTTAATTAAATAGACTAATTACCAAAAAAATACTAGATAATTCTAATTTTTTTATTTGGAGAAATAATATAAATTAGGTACTTTAAACTCAACCAGTTAGATGACAGCAACCAAATTTGAAATATATACTGGCGAAAACCAACAAAATTTACCAGACTTTACACCCGATTACAGGCTTACTAACCCGGAACACTATAAACCGTCTAAAGCTTTAAAAAGCGCTGTAAACGTGGCAATTACCCTTGGAAAACCGCTATTAATCACCGGAGAACCCGGTACAGGCAAAACACAACTTGCCTACAGCATAGCCAATAACTTTGGCTTAGACAAACCTCTTGTTTTTAACACCAGAACTTCATCTATTGCTACCGATCTTTTTTATAGATATGATGCACTAAAGCATTTACAATATGTGCATTCACAAAAAAATAATACCCTTACTGATGATGAAATAGAACAAAAGTTTATTCAATATCAGGCTTTTGGGCAAGCTATTATCTCTCAACAAAGGCAAGTTGTTTTAATCGACGAAATAGACAAAGCGCCTCGCGATTTACCTAACGATATTCTCAATGTACTAGAAGAAATGAGCTTTGATGTGCCAGAGGTAAATAAAAAATATATAGCACCCGATGCCAAGCGCCCAATTGTGATCATGACTAGCAACTCAGAAAAAAACCTACCTGATGCTTTCCTAAGAAGATGCGTGTACTATCACCTTAACTTCCCATCGGAAGATGAACTGCTCACAATTGTTGCTGCCAAATTGCAGAGTGAAGTTTTTACTTCTTCTAACCTATCTTCTTTTGTAATTCCTCATTTCATGAAAATTAGGAAATTACTAAAGCGCAAAAAGCCCAGTACCGCCGAACTCATTTATTGGGTAACACTCTTGGAGAAATTTAACTTCCACCCAACAAAGTTGGCTAATGTGAACAAACTAAATCAGGAAGACAAAGACACATTGCGAATCACTTATACCGTACTTGCCAAAACCGAAGACGATATTAAAATACTAGAACAAATACTTTTTGAGAACTGATAAATCGCTGTAATAATGAAAAAACCACTTCTTGTATATGAATACATGCCTCTTGAAGAAATGCTGAAAGAACTGGAGAAGGAAGGGTTTATTATAGGTGTAGATACATATTTAGATATTAAAAAAGTACTGGAAAAAATTCCTGCTGGTGCAGATAAAGCACTATTGAAGGAATTACTGGCGCCAATACTTGTAAAGAGTGAGAATCAACAACAAATATTTTCGGATACTTTCGACAAATATTTCAAAAACTATAAAGGGCAACAGGCACGTCTTTATTCCGATAATTCGCCAATAAAACATCAAGTTCAGCCAGAAAAAACTACTAAACCCATTTCAATCAACTTTACTTATATCAAGTATTTTGCAGCATGTTTTGTCTTCATCATTCTTACAGGTGTGGCGCTGCATTACTTCCAAGATGCATTTGTTCAAAAATATGAATTTAAAGAACTAGATGTTTCTGCCATTGAAAAAGACATTCAAACGAAAAAAGAAAGTATTTCTATAGAGAAAAATAAAGCAGAAAATAGTGATGCAAAAAAAGAAACTCAAAAGATAAATGCTCCAGAGTCTATCAAAATTGAAACTGAACAAGAACAAGTAACAGAAGCTAAAATTGATGTTGACAGCCCAAATACAATTGCAGCAGCGAAACCATCAGATAAAAATACCGAGTTAGACGAAAAGGAATTAGCAAAAGAGAAATTACGAAAAGAAAGAGAAACATATTTTGCCAAAACCTATCCCGAAAATAAAGAAATGCAGCCATCTGGCGACCATGATTTTATTTATTCTAAAGGGAAAAATATACCTCACATACTGTTTAAAGATGAAGCTATTAATAGGCTGAATCTTGCCACTTTTACTCCCAAAGAATTGCAAAAGCCAGACATGGGAAGTTTAAACTCAAAAGTAGTTTACTGGTATGAAAATATTGATGTGATAAAATGGTGGGTATTTTTGTCTTTGCTTTTTGCTTATCTGGTTTACGAAAGATTTTTATATGCTGAGAGACGATTGAAAAAAGCAAGCGCAACTGGTGATCTAGAAAATATGGAAGTGAAACTGAATCAAAACTTCCAAATAGAATATCCAGAAGAGTTTTATCTGGCCTCTCGCGATTGGAATAAAAGAAAGGTAGAAAATACAAATCGCCTCAACATAAATAAGACAGTTGTAAATACAGCGCAGCAAGGTGGAATTTTAAATCTGGTTTACGATCAAAGAGAAAAACAATCGCAGTATCTGATTTTGATTGATCAAGATTCTCGTAAAAACCAACAATCTAAATTGTTTGAGTTTATCTGTTCATCTTTAGTAAAGCAAAACATCCACATCAACCGCTTTTATTTTAATAAAGATCCTCAGGTTTGTTGGAGTGAATCAACCTATAAAAAAGTTGATTTGTTCTATTTGTTAAACCACTATGCTAACCACAGACTTTTGTTGTTTACAAGTGGCGCTGGAATGGTTAATCCAACAACTGGAAAACTTTTCGATTGGACAGATACATTTAAGTCTTGGGAAAACAAAGCTATTTTTACTCCTAAAGAACCTGTACTTTGGGATAAAACGGAAGAGCAATTACAGCATCTATTTTCTATTCTGCCGGCAAATACAGAAGGTATTACTAAACTGGTAGATACTTTCGAGATGATTAATGTTGCCGATTTGTATGAGTGGAGAAATAATGCTGAGCATACAATAATCGATTTTGATGAAGAGCCAGTTTTAATCGTGGCGAAGCTGAAATACTATTTTCAGACGGATGATGATGATAGTTACGATGTGCTCAACTGGTTAGCTGCTTGCTGCATTTATCCTGAAATCTATTGGGACTTAACATTATTTATTGGCAAGCATCTTTCTACACCGGATAACAATCTTTTAACTGCCGATAACCTTACTAAGTTAATGAACTTAAAGTGGTTTCAAGAAGGAAAAATTCCAAACGAAATCCGCAAGGCGCTACTAGCCGATAATGAACTACTGAGCAAAGCTGAGCAAAAACAGATTGCAAAAGCGATATACAAAGTAATTGAAAACAGTATTAAATATTCACCAAATCCTGCTTTTAGAAATAAAGAAAGGATGAATATTTTAATTAGTAAAATTCAACAAAGTACTTCAAAGGAAAAGCAATATCTGGTAAAGGAATTAAAGCAGTTATACAGAACCAATCCGGTTGAAGATAAAGAAGTATTGACGCTGCTAGAAGAAATACGTCATCCGTTAATGGATAGATTAATTCCTAAAAAGCTAAACAAGTATCTGTTTAGAGATAATTTCTATTTTACTGGTTTTAAATTTCCGGCGCGTCTCACCATGGCTTGTGCTGTGTTTTATCTGCCTTTTACTTTTAGTGCTGAAGAACCAGATTGTAGCTCTGCTATTAATTATAATGAAATTGAATATTGCCTAAACAATGGTTTGGATAGCGCCAAATTGCTCACTCTAATGGCCTACGACAATTACCAACCATCGGAAGTGGATAATAGTAATACATTAAGATTTATAGAAACTGCCAGTGAGTTAATGGGTAATTACGATTTGGCTCGCATCAATAAATCTTTAATCGATTTTAATATAGCATTGGGTTATTATCAGGTAGGAATGTATGATAAATGTATCGATCTTGCCAGTAAAATTTTAACCTATAAAAATGCCGGTGTTTTAAAAAATGAGCTTCACCATTTATTATTTCTAAGTTATCTCAACAAAGAAAATAAAGAGGGTGCTTTGCACAACTTGTTCTCTATGCATCCAGCTTATTGGAAACAAAAAAGCATTAAACCAGAGGTATTTTTAGATTATAAACCACAGAAAATTGAAGTGGCAAATGTGGAAGGTGGCACATATAATATGGGAGCTAATGAACTGGAAGGGATTTATTATGAAAAGCCTAAACACTCGGTAAATATTAGCGATTTCTATCTTTCGAAATACGAAGTTACAAATGCTGAGTACTGCAAATTCTTAAACGAAAAAGGGCTAAATGCTGAAAAAGTTGCTGAATGGATTGATATTAATGGAAAAGAGGGTGATGAGCAATGTCGCATCTACTATGAGAAGGGAATGTACAAAATACAAAGTGGATTTGAGAAACACCCAGTAATATTTGTTAGTTGGTATGGTGCAAATGCTTATGCCAATTGGATTGGTGGTAGGCTCCCAACTGAAGCAGAATGGGAATATGCCGCAAGAGGTGGTAAATACAGCCAAAACTTTTTGTTTAGTGGCAGCAACAAACTTTCTAAAGCTGGCTGGTATAGTAAAATTCCTAATGTAAATGGTGCTCAGCCAGTTGGACTAAAAGCACCTAACGAATTAGGTTTGTATGACATTAGTGGAAATGTTTGGGAATGGTGTAGCGATTGGTACGATCCACACTTTTACAATTTAGCAGATTTAAATAATCCGACTGGACCATCTCGTGGTGAAAAGAAAGTGGTAAGAGGCGGCTCATGGAAATATGAAAAAGAATATGCGCGAGTATTTGACAGGGTATTTAATTATCCAGATAGTCAATTTGAAGTCTATGGTTTTAGAGTAGCTTTTGATTGAAAAATTTTCTTTAAAAGAATCAAAACCCATCAGAAGTAGTATTAATACTACTTCTGATGGAGTTTTTTTTAACACAAATGAGATAGCTTATCAAATTTATACGAAAGATATTACTCATTTTATCATCTTCCTTTTGGTATATAAAAACACCAATACTGCCTACAATTCCCCTATCAACATATATTCTTTAATAAATCTTAATATCCTCTTTTCACTCATTGAGATTTATATATATGCTTATATTTGGGCAAAATACTAGCATTTTTAAACATTCCGATTAACACTATGAAATTAAAAATTACATTTCTACTGCTATTAGTTACTACCTTTTTTTACTCATGTTCTGATGATGACGATGTAACTCCAACGAGTGATATTGTCGGAGAATGGACTTTAGTATCCTTAGAATATTCAGGTATTTCAAGTACTGAATATTCTGGACAAACTTATGAGTTATCTTATAAAGGAACTGGAACTGATATGGATTATACTACCGAATTTAAAGATGACAATACTTATAGCTCAGGTGGTTCTTATACCATTTTACTAGAAACTGAAGGAGCACCAGATACCGAATGGACAAACCCCGGATTTTTCGGTTCAGGTTCTTTTGAAATCAATGGAAACACTATGACTGTTGAAGCAGAAGGTATGGAGGGAGAGCAAACTGCTAATATAGTTGAGTTAGATGATCATAATTTAGAACTCAATCTTACAGGTAGAGTTAATTTATCTTATGCTTGGACTGATATCAATATTACTTTTAAATATACTCGATAAAGTCAATTAAATAGTAAAACAAAAAGGGATGTATATTTTACATCCCTTTTTGTTTTACTGAATATTCCAAAGAGTTTGCTCAACTATAAAAACTCAAAATTACCCACAAGGTAAAAATAGAGATTGAAACCCATAGAATTACTCCTTGTAACATTGGTTTTAATCCTACAGATTTTAAAACATTTCCAGTGAGTCCACTGCCAATTAAGAATAGAGTTAATGTTAAACCTATTTTAGATAAGTTCACAATAAAACCATTCACATATTGAACTTGCGGAATATAAGTATTCAATAGCATAGCAACTACAAATAACCCTATAAAATAAGGAATTTTCACTTTTACCTTTTGAGTTTTAAAAACAAAAGAGGCAATTACAGCCAATGGAATTATCCATAATGCTCTGGCTAACTTTACAGTCGTTGCTATTTGCAATGCTTCTTTGCCATACTTAGCTGCTGCACCAACAACAGAACTGGTGTCGTGTATGGCAATTGCACTCCATAAACCAAATTGATTTTGCGATAAATGTAACCACTCTCCTACTAATGGAAAAACAAACAATGCTACCGAGTTTAAAATAAATACTGTTCCTAGTGCCACAGATATTTGTTTTTCTTTTGCTCCAATCACAGGAGAAACCGCCGCAATGGCACTGCCTCCACAAATAGCAGTTCCAGCAGAAATTAAAAAAGAGGTTTTTAAATCGATTTTTAATGCTTTACAAAGCAACCAACCGAGTGTGAGTGTAAACAAGATAGAACCTACTGTAAATAAAAATCCTTCTTTACCCACCTGAAGCGCTGTGTTAGCATTCATGCCAAAACCCAAACCCACCACTGAAACTTGCAATAATATATGGGTGATTTTATGATTGAGATGTAAATAAGGGTGACCTGTAATTCTAGCCACTACTAAACCTAAAAGTAAAGCAATTGGAGGTGATATGAATGAGGAAAAACATAAAGCCGCAACTATAAAAAAAACAATCTCTCTGTAAGAGATTTGCTTATCGAGTAATTCGCTTAATCTATGTTGAGTTTTGCTTATTAACTGAGCTTTATCCATCATTCCCTGGTTTTTATTTATTACAAAACTCAGTGTTTTCAATAATAAGCGGAAATCATAAATAGTAATCTATTATAACCTGAAGTTATAACGAGAGGCGTACTTCATAAATAATTCAGATAGGCTATCAGCTTTCCCTTGTGTTTGAATAAAATAAAAGTATCTTTCTATGCTGAGGCCTTTAATATCGATAATGCAACATTCATTATTTTTTAACTCTTTCAAAACTGAATGAACCGATAACAAAGACACACAATTAGAATTAAGTAAATAGAGTTTAATACTTTCTGTACTACTCAATTCCATCTCAATATTTAACTCTGAAAGATTTATACTTTTTTGTTTAAGTGAATGGGCAATTACATCTAAAGTACCAGAACCATGTTCTCTAATTAATAAAGGAGTCTTTTTAAACTCAGCAATAGATATTCGCTGTTTTTTAGCCAGTGGGTTGTTAACATTCGAAACTAATACAACTTCATCTTTAATAAATTTTGAGTATTTAATAGCAGCAGTTTTAGAATATCCTTCAATAATACCAAGATCAATTTCTTTTTTTTGTAATGCTTTTTCTATTTGCTCTGTATTTCCTGTGAGCAGGTTAATAGAAATATCTTTAAATTTCTCATGAAAAGCGGCCATTACTGGGGGCAACACATATTGAGCAACAGTAGTGCTTGCACCTATACGCAGTTTACCCGCCTTTTTGCTACTCAAAGCATTCATATCAATTTCCAAACTTCTATACAAGGCAAATAGTTGCTCGGTATATTGTAGAAGTGTTTCACCAGCCAGAGTCAATTTTATTTTTGTACCATTACGGTCAAATAATTTCATCTGAAAATGATTTTCAATTTCGTGGATATGCTTTGTTACTGCAGGCTGGCTAATATATAACTCTTTAGCTGCTTTTGTAAAATTAAGCCGCTTTGCAACAGTGTGAAAAACCTGTAATCTAAAATCAAACATTAATGCAAGAATAATTTATACAAAGTACGACTTTCTAGTTTAGAATAAGCGCACTTTATAAGTTTAAACCTTTAATAAACTTCTGCGCTTCTTGTAATTCAATCGGAGTATTAGCATTCCAGAGTTTATTTTTCTCCGGAGGATTAATTGTTTCCAGTTTACACTTCCTTAATATTTTTTGCAAACTGTAAGATTTATCCGCAATAGCCTGCTTAAACAACGAATGTGTACTTGATTTATAGATAGTAATAGTAGTTTCAGGAAAATCGCTATCCCGTTTTATAAACGTGATGATATCTGATGGTTCGTCTTGTTTAGAAATTAAAAATTTAATAGTAGCCCGGTCTATCAAAATCAAATCACAGGCTATTACCAACCAATCAACATTATTATCCAATTCAAACGCTGAAGCTATACCACCCATTGGGCCAACTCCTTGGAATATATCCACAATTACATCAAATCTGGATTCTATATTATTTTGCTGGTTTTTATTACAGGAAATGTATATAGGTATGTTTAATTCTTTAAGTAGCTCGGCTAAGTAAATATATTGTGGTTTACTATTAACATTTAGTAAATACTTGTCTTTACCCATTCTTGAACTTACACCACCCACTAAAATGAGCGCCTTTAACATACTATTAAGTATTCTAGATTAAAATTTTTAATAATACAAATTACTAAAAATTTATACGTATGGCAAGTATTGAATTTTTGAATAGTAAAAGATTATGAAAAAATAATTTACAGCTAAGTATTATAGCTTGCGATTTGCCAAAATCTGTAAGAAAAAGCCTATTATGTTAATTAGGCAATTACTACTGCTATTAAAAAAACTATCCCAATTAATATTGCAAATATATTTTCATACCCTGAAAACTCATCGTCAGATTTTTTACCGCTATAGATTAATGATCCTAAAAATGTCTTCATCTTGCTTTCTAATTAGTTTAAAATCGCAATAAAAACTGCAATTATACTGCAAAAATTTTATCTGAAAGAATAAAGTCAGGTAAGAAATTAATTGTTAGATGATGGTGATCTTCAATTAGTTAACATCTATTTATTAACAGCTCTAAATATATTTAGCAATTAGCTAATAATATTTAGGTGTATTTTTTTCTAAAAATGTAGATATGATCCAAATAAGCCTATTTTATAAAAATCATCTAATACAATTCTAAAAAAAATTAAAAACGTAATATCCATTTTGAAAAGGAGAAACTAAATGTAAATTGGTGTGGCAATACAACACAAAAACGAATGGAAAAGAAGAAGATAATAGTAGTAGGAAGTAGCAATACAGATATGGTTGTACAATCTGATAAACTACCTGCACCGGGCGAAACTGTTATGGGTAATGAATTTATAATGAATCCTGGAGGTAAGGGAGCAAACCAGGCAGTAGCTGCTGCAAAATTGGCTGGAGAAGTGATTTTTATTTCTAAAGTTGGAGAAGATGTATTTGGTGAAGAGTTAATTAAAGGTTTTGAAAATTATGGTTTAAATACAAAGTACATATTTAAAGATGAACAAAATGCTTCTGGCATCGCTCTTATCTTAGTAGATAGCAAAGGCGAAAATTCAATCTCAATAGCACCGGGTGCAAACAAAGCACTTACGGCAGATCAAATAGATAAAGCCATTTCCGAATTTGAAGATGCTGAATATTTATTGATGCAACTTGAAATTCCATTAGACACTGTAAACTATACTGCAAACCTTGCCGCTAATAACAATGTAAAAATCATTCTTAACCCAGCTCCTGCTCAGCAACTTCCGGATAGTCTTTTGAAAAAACTTTACATTATTACCCCAAATGAAACTGAAGCTCAATTACTCACAGGTATTGAAGTAAAAGATGAGCCTTCGGCACATAATGCAGCAAAGGCTCTTCGAGAAAAAGGAGTTGATATAGTGATTATCACACTTGGAGCTAAAGGAGCCTATTTTTTGTCTGAAACTCATCATAAACTCGTTAGTCCTCCAAAAGTAAGTGTAGTTGATACCACTGCTGCTGGAGATACATTTAATGGTGCACTTACTGTAGCACTCGCAGAAGGTCGCAACCTAATAGATGCAATACATTTTGCAAACAAAGCCGCTGCACTTTCTGTAACCAAAATGGGAGCTCAAAATGCAATTCCTACCAGAGAAGAACTTTTAAAAGCCTTCTGACATCGAAAATTCATTCAATTTCTCATACAATCTTAATGAATCTTAACTAATACAATAAAACGCTTACCTTTTAGTACCCTTTGCCTATTAAGTAGTAACCTGATTGTTTAAATAATCATCTTCCATACACTTTCCCGATAGTACTTGCTAAGCCCACAAAGGCTAAATTTTTTTATTCTTAACGTCTCTGATCATGCAAAGTAATAGCAAAGCTATCATCTCTAAATTATTCTTTTTGACAATTCTTTCCACTTTTTTATTAACTAACTGTACAGACAAAACAGACGAACTAAAACCCGAAGTTGCCCAAGATAGACAAACTGATGCCTTAACTATTTCAGAAATTCCTATTAGTGGAGTGGCTCCCGGTGAAGAACAAAATGCACCATCTACAGAAGAGCGATTCTACCCAGAAGCAGCTTTTTCTAATGCAAGAACTTCTGCCTATGGTGTTACAGACTATGTGGATTTTAATGATAAAATGGGCCTACTCATATTGCCAGATTACGCAAGAAACACATTTGCACTTTGGCCTTATTACATCCAAAATGTAGGAAATGCTTGGATACATGTAAAAGAAAATAACGAAACGAGATACAGGGAAGCTTTTAGGAGTAACTATGGACACTACCATTTAGGTTATGAGAATTTTGAGCCTTGTTTTATGTCTGGTGGTAATTTTGGCAAACCCTCTGGCAGCAACTGTGTGAATTTTGATCCAACTCTTGAACCTAGGAGTTTACACACTCATGCTGGCGACCACTGGATTAAAATTTATGCTTATGATTATGAAAGCGACAGCCAAGTATTTGACTTACTCGAAATAAAAGTAACCAATGGACCTATTCAATTATGGTTTAAAAAATCTGGTGGTGGATGGTGGTATTGGAATAGCAATGGCAAATGGAATCTTTCTAACTACTGCACCGATATTACTGAAGTACTAATTTCAAGTACAAACAACCTCACTTCAATCGGCTTTGATGATTTAAAAGTTAAAGTTCCTTACTACTAATTGAATTCAATCAACCATGAATCCAATCGCAAATTCAAGGATGCCTACTTGGCATCCTTGTTTATTATTTCCTATTTGCTAAGTTTATCTATAATAGTCTGCATTTCTTCTTCGTATTCTTCCATCCTTTCTATTAAAGCAAACTGAGCCTTTGCCCTCTGTTTATTGTGCAGCGGATTTTTGATTTTGTAATAAACATCACCCTCGACAAAATCTGTAAGAAACCTCAAACCCATAATAAAAGTCATGTATCTGCCACAAAGCACAAGGTTGTCTAGCTCCGCCTGATTCATATTTGCTCTTACTTCTTTTAAAAAACCTTCTGCAAAAGCCTCAAAAAATGCTAATGAAACAGAGATAGTCGATGTGTCTTCCTCATCTTCATCTTTTGTGTTTACAATGGTTCTTACCGCATCTCCAAAATCGAATAAAACTGAGCCAGGCATTACGGTATCCAAATCGATTACAGAAAGCCCTTTTTGTGTCTCTTTGTCGAGCAATACATTGTTAAACTTTGTATCGTTATGTGTAACTTTTAAAGGAATATCTCCTTTCTCAATTAACTCATACATCCATATCATTTCAGATGCTCTTTGTTTTACAAATGCAATTTCTTTTGATACATCTTTTACACGATCTACTTTATCTGCATCAATAGCCTTGTTAAAATTATTGATCCTGAATTTCATATTATGGAAATCAGGAATTGTAGCCACCAACTTATCCGCAGGTAAATCTGATAGTAACTTTTGAAACTTCCCAAATGCATATCCAGCTTCAAAAGCTTGTATTTTATCTGTTACTTTATCATAACTTGTGCTATTGGATAAAAATGAATACATACGCCAGTAGCTACCCATTTCATCTTTTGCGTACAATTTATTCTCCGAAGTGCTAATAATCTCGGTAGTTTTAAACTGATTATCTTGTACTTGATCTAGCTTATTTTTTAAAGTTTTGGTTACCAGATCAATATTTTGCATCATCCCTTCTACATCTTTAAATACATGATGATTCACTTTTTGAAGTATATATCTATCATCTTTATTACCATCTAACTCAACTAAAAAAGTGTCGTGTATATGTCCTGAACCGAATAATTGATAAGTAAAATGGTTTGTCGGGAAAAACAAATGTATTATATTGGTGATAGCTTGTTCAGACATATTTTATCAGGTTAGTTAATGAAGTTTTTTATTAGCAATTGCAATCTATGAACAATTATCAAAAATACTGATACACAATTTAGAAATACCATTTAGGCTAAATTTTAATCATTTGAGATTAACTGATTAGATTTTTTGATAAAATTATATCACCAAGCCCACATACTTTCTCGATGCTTATTAGTAACTTTATTTTATGGAAAATTTCGATGCAATGCCATATCACGAAAAAGTGTTTACAATTATAAGAAAAGGCACTTTTTTAAATACTATCAAACACCTGGGCTACAATGTAGATTTATATCATGTAGAAGGCTTGTATGTGGAGTTATTTTATCATCCGGTTACGGCAAAAGTAAATAAGATACAAAAAGCCGATGAAACCAGACTTCACTTGTATTCTCCTATTAATTTAAACGAAGACCAGACCTAAATAACTATTCTGGTTTAGGAAAGTCTTTATCAGCCTGATCGATAACCAGTACCCAATCATTTCCCCTTTTTTCATCATCCGGTGGGTCCATCATCAACTTAGCATTCGACTGAATAGTATCAATAAAAATAGCCTTCCCAATTACTGGACTATACCACCAAAGTTTTTTAGCATCGCCAGCAATCATAGATAAATCGACAGTAACATTATTTCCATATGGAATATAAACCATTGCAAAACTCTTGTCTGAAGCCAATGCCGCTCTGCAATCTTTACCATTATCATTAGGGTATTCACTTATCAAATTCTCTTCTGGCACTAAAAGTTGCCAAGGTCTGCTTTCGAAAAATTTCCGCATATAGCCTGCTTGAAAAGCCCCAGGAAAATCTAAAGCTTGCCACCAGTTTGATCTTGCCTGAGAAATAGGGTTCAATCCTTCTTGCCACATCTGCCAAATATTATGATTCCCATAAGTATTACCACAGGCACCAGATAATACCGACCAATAAGCAGCTCTTCTACTTTCGAAAGCATCGAACCAACCATTTGCACTTCGCCAGTTTATTGGATGATCTTCATAACATGGCTCTCCATCAATTACAGGTTTTATAGGTTTAAGCTTATAGTCATTCAAAGTTTTTTGGTAATTCGGATTGTAAGCATGCCCATGCCCCGACTGAAATAAATTCATATCCAGCCAATCTCTATCATGAAAATACTTAGAAGAACTACTTTCGCCAGAAGGATGATAAGTAATTATTTGACTCTGACCTACAACACTTCTTATGCCTTTAGCCATCTCATCAATTATCTGATAATGTACTTCATCTTCCGGAATACGATCACCACCAAGTATCCATATAATTGGTTTATTTTTGTATCTGTTAGCCAAAAATTTTCCATAAGCTAAAGCATTTTCTGGCGTAAAAATTTCTGGACCTACTCCCCATCTTTTATTAAACTTATCTCCCCAAGTAGGCAGCAAGCCAATAAACAAACCCAACTTTTTGGCTTTGTCTATAACAAAATCCACATGTTTAAAATAGGCTTCATTTGGTTTGAGTGGATCGTTACCAATCAATGGAATTTCACCTTCTCTATTTGGTGTATTTAATCCATCTAATTCTGCTAAAACTACTGCTTGTATTACAGTAAAACCTTTATATGCTCTGTTCTTCAAATATTGCTCAGATTCTTCTTTATCTAACCGATGAAACAGCTCCCAAGCTGTGTCGCCTAACCAGAAAAAAGGCTTGCCATTATCGTATTGTAAAAACCTGCCATTTTCAGAAACAGCAAGCTTAGTTTGGGCAAAAAGTGTAAGGGGGAAAATTAAAAAAATAAGGCTTAGGGCTTTCATATAGTCGTATTTTCATATTTGTGGTTATATTAAAAATACTTATTTTCCACATTACCAAAGTATCTCTCAATTTAACATGAACCTTAAACTAGAAAATTAACACCTAAATATGATTTAAATTAAACCTAATGCTATTCCGCTTTATAGTAAAATTGCATTATCAACAAAATATCATATTCAAAAACTAAGTAGAATATTCTAGAAATTCTTAAATTAAAATGATTATTTGCTATATTTCTAATTGATAAAATAAACCAAAACAATATCTAAGAAATAATTGAGGAATGATTAATACCATCTTAATAGGAAGACGATTGTATGCCATTGTTGCCTTAATTGTTTTTTTACTTTTCATAAAACTCATTTTTTCTTTTATCAACACCCAAATAATTGATGAACAAGTCAAAAAGCAACAACAAGCTCTAGCCACCAAAATGGCGATAGATGAGGTAATTAAAAACCTTCAAGCGCTAGATGTTGGCTTAAGAGGTTATGCACTCACTTATAAAGATAATTTTGCAGTTCCTTTTACCAGTGCAGCTTCAATGAATGATAGTTTGCTTACTAATCTGGAAAACCATCTTAAAAGACAAAACTTCCCTAAAGAAGATATGGAAGACTTCTACCTGATGAAGCAAACCCTTAAAGGCTATTATGAAATATGCGATGTTATGATGCAAGCTTTGCAAAACGACAACAGACCAAAGTTTGATAGTCTTATGGTGCAAGATTTAGGATACGAAGTATTCTATGTTTGTATGGATTTTATTGATAAAACCAATGATTTTGAAAATAAAATTATTGCTCAATCTAAAGAAGAATACGAAGCAGAAATAATTCGAAATTATATTGTACTTATTATTCTAATTTTATTAATTGTTCCCACACTTTTCTATACCGCTTTCCATACGAATAGGGCATATAAAATTGCTATTAACTTAAAAGAAGCTGAAAAAACAAAAAAGATATTCTTAGAAAAGCAAAATGAAATTCTTGAAAAAACTGTAGATGAAAGAACAAAAGAACTGGCACTACAAAATAATGAAATTGCTACTCAAAACGAAGAAATTAGAGCGAGTAATGAACTACTAGCCAGCCAAAGAGACGATCTTGAGATACAAACTGCCAAATTGCAAAGTGCCAATGAGATTATAGAAAAACAAAATCTGATTATAAGAAAGAGCAATCAAAAACTTTTAGAAGAAGTTGAAACGCAAACCAACTACCTCAAAAAAGCAAATATTGAATTGGTAAAAAGAATGAGTCAGTTAGAAGAGTTTGCTTTTATAGTTTCACATAAACTGCGGGCACCTGTTGCCAGAATACTGGGTTTAATTTTCCTTTTTAACGATTCTAAAAATCAAGAAGAAGCCAACGAATTCGCAGTTATGATTTCAAAAGCTACTTATGAGATGGATGATACTATAAAAGAGATGAACTTGATTTTGGAAACTAAAAATCAACTTGAGTTTAAAGTAGAAAATATAGATATAAGTAAAATTGTATTTAACTGGGTTAATAAAAACCACCTTCTGATTGAAGAAAAAGAAATTGAGTTTGACTTAGAGAATCTAAAAACTTTAAAAATCAGAAGTATTGGCGTTTTCTTTGAGAACATTTTAATAAACCTCTTGCACAATGCCGTTAAGTTTTCACATCCGGGCAAAGAATCTAATGTAAAAATTTCTTCTGGTATCGATGAAAATTATTTTTGGGTAAGTGTAGAAGACAATGGTGTTGGCATAGACCTCGAAAAGTATGGTAAAAAACTCTTCTCTATCAATAGCCGATTCCACGAAGGTTATGAAGGCAAAGGAATGGGATTATATGTTTCTAAAATTCTTTCCGAACACATCAATGGAAGAATCATTGTAAGAAGTGCTCAAGGTGAGGGTTCTACTTTTACAATAGTTATTCCTTATAAACCTGCTGAGTGAAAATAAAAACAGCTCACCCAAATAAATGAGCTGCTTTCAATTCTATTTACTGATTATTCTTGTAAGCATCATCTAGAAATAAATATCGAGCATCATCTGGTGCATCAACAGATTTAGATTCAACATCCAAAATCATTACAGGTGGTGTTGTATCATCTGCTTTAGCTGCTGGCCATTTAGGTAAACTCTTCCCATTCGGATCGCCAGTTAAGATGAAATTAGCAAAGTACTGCTGCATGGTTCTAGAAACTTTGTAATCATCTTTAGACCAATCATATTCTTCTATTAAGTGCAGGTTTCCCATACAATACTCAATTTCGCAAGCATGCGGAGCACCAACTGCTTTTGGTATTTCAGGTGTATTTTCCTCCTTTTTTACTGTTCCTCCTGCTAAACCAGAAGCCAAAGTTTTATCTTTTAATGGAGGTCTTAACTTACTGTAAAGATATCTGTAAACTGGTTCATCAGAATTTTTTCTGTGTAAGTCAAACCACTTCCAAGTACTGTACGAAATGAACCTGTCAGAAGCTAAAGCAGTTGCAGAAAGTTCTATTTCTTTCTCCGAACTATGTGGATATAATTCCAACACTTTTTCATACGAATCGGGGTAAGTCTCTTTTACTTTTTTGATATAGTTTTCTTCTGTATAAGGCAAACCTTGCATAAAAGCCATACCCGGTATTTCGGCTGAATTCCAACCTAATAAAAGTGGTACTTGCGCTTGTTCACCTGCATTAAAAATCTCAGGTAAAGATTTCGGATAGAAGTAACCATCTATCACAGTAGGAAAACCAAATCTGCCTGATTTGTTATAAGCTTCAAATATGGTTTCTGTGTCTAGTGCTCTTAGCTCTTTTAGCGATTTATATCCAGCTTTTTCTGCAAACTCTACTCCTTGCTTTTCTGCTTCTTCTAGCGGTATAGGAAATAATGTGGGATTGATAGCCGCTCCACTTTCGCCGATAGCACCAGCAATTAAATCTCTTGATAATGGAGAAGCCATTTGTGCACTTACAGAGATTGAACCAGCAGACTCACCAGCGATAGTCACTTTTTCAGGATCACCACCAAATGCTGCAATATTATCTTGAACCCATTTTAAAGCAAAAGACTGATCTAATAAACCATAATTACCAGATGCTTTGTAAGGAGCTTCTTTACTTAACTCTGGATGAGCAAAAAATCCGAAGAGATGTAAGCGATAATTTACAGTAACCGTAACCATGCCTTTTTGAGCCATACTCGCTCCATCGTATCTTGGTTCAGATGCATCACCCGCCACAAAACCACCACCATAAAAATACACGAGTACCGGTAATGGCTTAGCTGGTTTTTTAATTGGAGACCATACATTTAAATACAAACAATCTTCGCTCATTCCATCCGATCGAGAAACCATGTCTCCAAAAACATTTGTTTGTACAGGCTTAGGTCCAAATTTTTTGGTTTCTAAAACACTATCCCAGTTTTTAGCAGGTTGTGGTGCTTTCCACCTCAAGTCGCCAACAGGAGGCTCGGCAAAAGGAATTCCGAAATATTTTAATAATCCCAGTTCCTTATCTTCAAAACCTTCAATTATTCCGTTTTTAATCTTTACTTGTGTTGCTTTATTGTTTTTCTGTGCCATAATTGACAAACTAAATAAGCATAGAACTCCTATCAAATAACTTATCTTCATGTTTATTAAATTTTATGTATTACTGTCGAATGGAAATCAATTTAATAATTTAAATAAATTGATATTCCTTTTTGTGGCTATTAATCGCAGCTTGAAGTGAAAAATCACACACGAAGACAAATTAATTTGGAATGCTAACCAAAATTTAATCCTAAACCTCTATAGGTTTTTAGATTCTCAGTTTTCAATTTGCCACCTTCTATTATCAGTACTTCATTAAATCTTTCGCAGAGTTCTCCTGCTTTGGCATGTCTCAAATAAATTGGGTCACCTATTTGTAAATCGATATTATTTTGCTCAAAAAATACGGGTGTTTGTACTTCTCCTGCACCTTCATTTGTATCAAACTTTCCTCCTTCTGGCAAATAAAGAATGGGAGCTTTGGTTTTTTCTACACCACCAGAAGCTGTAAATCCACCTCCATGGCAAGTATAAATATTAGACTTGGGTTTACGCACAATTTGGATAGCATAAAACAAAGAAGGATAAAGTGTGAAATTGGTATAATAATCAAAAAGGTGTGAGCAGAAAAAACCTGATCCTACAGTTACTTCAGTTATGCCCTCTTCTTGAATGGTTGTTTCCATACTACCTGTACCTCCGCCATTAAAAAACTTTATAGTAAAGCCATATTCTTTCACCTTTGCAATTATCTTTTCTCGCCAAGCTTTTATCTTTGGAACAGATCGATTTTTTAAAAGTCTAATCACATTGTTTTTTAAACCATTCCCTTTCACTTTATCTCCTATTCCTGCAATTTGTGCTTCGTAACCCATCAATCCATCGAGCTGTACAAATTCGAGTTGCGTAATTGCTTTGAGGACTTCTTCTAAAGATTGCTCATCAACTATACTCGATCTCCATACGCCAAAATGTACTCCCGGATAATCTTGCGACATATCTATATCCAAACAAATTGGAAATTTAACACCTATCGATTTTCCAACCGATTCTACAATTTCTAAATGATCTTTGCTATCCAACATCAAGCAGATGTACTTTCCTTTTTTTATCTCCTCTCCTATTTCAATCAAAATACTTTTATCTACTATAGGATAACCTAAAAGAATATTATCAAAACCTTGTTGAGACAGATAAACCGCTTCTTTACCATGATAAGCCATGATGCCTTCAAACTTAGTATCTGACTCCAAGATATATTTCATCAACTCAGGAATTCGAATTGATTTTGAGGCTATTCGAATTTTTTTATTCTTTGCTCTTACAAGATTTATTCTGATGTTTTCTTTGAGTAAATCCATATCCAGACAAGCATAAGGAAAGCTCTGCCCAGAAAGAATCTCTTTGTATTGCTGATAAGTTTTCATTTAATTAACCAATAAACAGAGTTTTAAGATAGTCTGATAGAAAGATTTGATCTGGGTCTTGTTCTGCTCTCAACTTTGTAAAAGCACCGAACATAGGATATTTCTTTTGAGCCACTTCATAAGTTAATGTATTCATTTTGCCCCAGTGTGGTCTTCCATCATAGGCTAAGAAAATTTCTTCTAAAGCTTTAAAATATTTGGTGGGCTCTTTTTTATTATAGACATGCGCAGCAATATATGCTGAATCTCGCTGGTAAGCTGGACTCAAATAAATATCGTCTCCTTGCACAAACCTGTTTTCGATCGGAAACAAAACAGTTGTGTTATTCTTATTTATCCAGTTAACTATATCTCTTTTTACTTCTTTGTATGCCCCAACCGGAATGTTGTATTCCATTTCATTAAACCTCACCAAACGAGGAGTAATAAACACTTTATGGCTATGATTAACTTTTCTATGTTTGCCAATGGTATCGGCAGCTATACCAGAAATTTTTCTAGTTAAACTCGGAAACATCTTAGACACCTCACATGCGATTTTAAAGGTGTAATTCTCCAAAACCATTTCCTGTACATAATTGCTAAATGAAGATTTATCTGGTTCATCATTCGTAAGATTTACTAGCTTAAGCATTACATAAGGCGTATTGGGAAACCAGTAAAATTCGAAATTCCGGTATTTTTCATTCAATTCCTGATAACTTTCCAGCACAGTATCAAGTCGCTCTTTATCTATTATCAGCTCCAGTTTATAAGTAGGTACACATTTTAAAGTAATTTCTGTAATGATGCCAAAAGTGCCTAAAGATACCTGAGCCGCTTTAAATAATTCAGGCTTATCTGTTTCAGAACAGCATACTATTTCACCTTTCCCATTTACAAATTTGATTTTAGAAATCTGAGTACTGATGTTGCCGAAGGCAGTTCCGGTTCCATGTGTTCCCGTACTAATTGCTCCTGCTATACTTTGTTGATTAATATCTCCCATATTTGGCATAGCTAAGCCATGTTCGAATAATAGATCATTCAACAAATTTAGCTTTGTGCCTGCCTTTATTGTAGCTGTGAGTTTTTCTTTATCAATACTGATTATTCCCTGGTAATTATCTAAAGAAACCAGAAAATCATCTGTAAGACTCAATGGGGTAAAAGAATGCCCCGAGCCAATTATTCTTACTTTTTTCTTTTCGTTAAGTGCTTTAAGAACTACTTCCTTTATTTCTTCTTCTGTGTTCGGAAAGTAAACATTAGAAGGAGTCCACTTGAGATAGCCTGACCAGTTTTTCATAGAGTACATTTATACCCAATTTGCAAAAAAACTGGCTATATTCTGTTGATATATGTCAACTAATAATTTACTGCAAACTTTTTTCTTATGCGACTGAGTGTTTCTTTAGTAATACCCAAATAAGATGCAATGTGATTTTGGGGAATTCGACGAATTATCTCCGGGTAGGTACGTATTAGATATTCATACTTTTCTATCGCAGTGGAAGATTGCATTACATACAATCGCTCTTCGAGTAAAATATAATACCTCTCCATCATTTTTCTAGAAATTGTTCCTGCTTTGCGGTATTTCGCAATAACTTTTTGCAGGTCAGAATAGGAAATATACAGTAGCTCGCAGTCTTCTAATAATTCAATGCCTTCTCTAGTAGAAGTTTGCTCAAAAAAACTTTTTACAGCAACAACTATGTCTCCTTCTAAAGAAAACCAAGTATTAAACTCTTTCCCTTTAGTAGAAAGTACATAATGCCTTACAGATCCCTTTTTAATGAACCATATGTTTTTACATACAGCATTTAATGATAAAAGCTTTTCACCTTTTTTTAAAGAAGTTTGTTTTAAACAATTTTGTAGTTCGTCTAATATTTCTTCTGAGCCATTTCGAAGCTCATTGATAATTTCATATAGGTAATTATTCATGCGAAATGCATTGTTGGTATAGCTTAAATAAGCCGCTTTTTATGCTAATCAATATTAATATCGTATTTACTTAATAGCCCTAATACATTGTTTATAGAAAAACTGGCTTTTCTAATTCTGTTTCTTTCTGGGTCTATAGAAAGATTGTAAGAAGTAGTAAAGTCTACTTTTTCTAAATTTGTATGATCGAATACTGCTTTATCTAGATTGCAACTATCAAAAGTTGCATTGGTTAAATCAGATTCTGAAAAATCAATTTCCTGCATTTCACAATTCTGAAAGCTGGTATTTTTTAAACTTACTTTATAAAAGATAGCCATTTTTAACAGACAGTTTTTAAAATTCATGGAAAGTAAAAAAGAGTTGCAGTCACTAAAATTCAGGCCTAATAGCTTGCAGTTTACAAAACTAACATTATTAAATCCTGTGTTTTTTAGTTTGGTAAGACTTAAGTCGCAGTCTTTGAATTCGCAATCCCGAAAGGTTGAGTTAGAAAAATCGGAATTAGATAAAATGCAGTTTGTGAAAGTACAGTTTTCGAATTCTTCTCTTGTGAAGTTGCTTATTTGAGGTGTTGGCTCTAAAAAATATATACCGTTAAAATCCTTATCTTCGATCAAGATTAAATTGTTAAAATGCTAATTAAAAGATTTGTGTTTTAAATACACATTTTTCTAAAAATACACTTTTAGATATAGGAATAAAAATATATGGTGATATTCCTTTCCCAGTGAACCATCATTCTAATTTTTTGTTCAGAAATGTTTTTTTGAATGCTAACCAAGAGCTACATCCAGTAACATCATGGTAGCAAAACCAAACATAGCTCCTATGGTAGAAAGGTCTGTATCACTACCATTTTGAGATTCTGGAATTAACTCTTCCACCACCACAAAAATCATGGCTCCGGCTGCAAAAGAAAGTGCATAAGGTAACAGAGGTGTAATTACTAATACCAGATAAGCTCCGAGTACACCCGCAATTGGTTCTACAATTCCTGAAAGCTGCCCGTAGTTAAATGCCTTAAATCTAGAGAAACCTTCGCGTCTAAGGGGAATAGAAACTGCTGCACCTTCTGGAAAGTTTTGTAAGCCTATGCCAATAGCCAAAGCTAATGCACCAGCCAAAGAACCTGCTTCTGGGTTACTAGCTAGAGCACCAAAGGCTACTCCAACTGCCAAACCCTCTGGTATGTTGTGCAATGTTATAGCAAGTACTAGCAAAATACTCCTATGCCATGAGGTTTTTATACCTTCAGCCTTGCTTATGGGTAAGCCAAGGTGTAAATGCGGTAAAACTTTATCTACTAATAATAAAAAAGCTCCTCCTGCAAGAAACCCAACTACTGCTGGAATCCACGAAGGTGTTCCGCTTTTCTCTGCCATCTCTATAGCCGGATTGAGCAAAGACCAAAAGCTAGCTGCGATCATTACGCCAGCAGCAAAACCTAACATAGAATTTAATACCTTCTTATTAATTTCTTTAAAGAAAAAAACCATTGCTGCCCCCAATGCAGTTACTCCCCATGTAAAAAGTGTTGCGAAAAGTGCTAATAAAATTGGATTTGTGTCTAGTAGCCAGTCTGTATTCACTCGTAGTTGTAGTTTAATATTATAATAAATCTCCTCGGCTCATCATAAATCGAGAATAAAAGACGCATAAATTTATCTATTAATAAGAAAACTTGTCTTTAATAATTTCAATTTAAACTAAGAATAAATCTAAATGTTTGTCTGCTAGGTACCTCCAATGAATAGCTGTAGGCTTAATTGTGCACGGACACCCTAATTTTAGATAGCATTTCCCATTCTTTTTTTGATTTGCCTCATCCTACTGTTACAAAATTATTATTAAATTGCTTAAGACTGATGACTAGTAAATGAAAATGAACATAGCTGAAACCAAAATAAACGACATAAAACTTTGGGATGAGTTACGGTCTGGCTCCCGTAATTCTTTTATAGAATTTTACGATTTAATGTATCCCATTCTTTATGCGCATGGTTTAAAATACTGTTTTGATAAAGAATTAATGAAAGAGGTGCTTCAAGAGGTTTTTCTCGAAATTTGGGAAAAACGAAACACCTTACCAGAAGTAAACAATGTAAAGGGATATCTATATGCTATTGTAATTAGAAAAATAAACAGATCACTCAGTAGCAAAAAACATAAAACCCTACCACTCGAAAATGCTAGCCAACAAACCATTAGCGTACAATCTTATGAGTTTGCTTTGATCGAGTCTATCAAAACGAATGAACTAAAATCTCGCCTACAAAAAGCATTATCTGTCCTCACCACCAAACAAAAGAAAATTATCATTATGAAATTTTTTGAGGATATGAGCTACGAAGAAATCTCACTTAAAACTGGAAACAACAAAAGAACAGTTTACAACCAGATTTACGAAGCCATAAAAATTCTTAAAAAATACCTCACTCTTTTTTTATTAATTTTATTATACTGATTTACAGTTAGTTACTACCATATTTTAAAAAATTCTCTGATTTTTTCGGTAAAAATCGGTGATGCCCTGCACTATATATTTAAAGCCCTTAAATAATGGATTACAATAATTACGATATTGAAGATTTTGTTACGGATGAATTTTTCCAAAAGTATGCTACCGAAGAAAGTGAGGATGCTAAACAGTTTTGGAAAGAGTGGCTAAATGCACATCCAGAAAAATCTGAACTTGTAAAAGAAGCCAAACTTATTGTTAATACCTTAGGGCTTAGACTGAATGAAACTGAAAGACTTGAAGAAAGAAACAAAATTGAAAAACTCATCTCGGGAGAAGTTCCCCAAATAAAACCAGCACCAAAGCAAGTTTTGCTTTCTTTTAATAAAGTGGCAGCCATTATCGTTTTTGCCCTTGCTGCTTTTTTAGGCTATTGGTTATCTTATAAAAAGGAAGAAACTACACCAGCTAAGCAAATTGCTTATATAGAAAAATACATAAACTACGGACAAAAATTAACACTTACATTTCACGATGGCACTATTGTAAAGTTAAACTCAGGAACAAAGATTAAATATCCTGAAAACTTTGATACAACAGTGCGTGAAATTTGGCTAGAAGGTGAAGCTTATTTTGATGTAACCAAACATTCAGATTGGCCATTTATAGTCCACACACAAAATCTGGATACAAGGGTTTTGGGAACTTCATTTAATGTAAAAGCTTTCCCAAACGAAGACTACGAAAATATTTCGCTTGTAAGCGGAAAAGTAAAAGTGCATAACAAAGTAGAAACAGAAAGTGCAGATTCTGTTTTTCTAACCCCTGGTGAAAGTGCTAGTTTTGATGAATACAACCACTTACTCCAAAAAGGAAAATTTAATCCAAACACCGTACTTGCATGGAAAAATGGAATATTACAGTTTGAAGGTGCCAGCTTCAAAGAGATTGTTCCAGTGCTGGAAAGGTGGTATGGTGTAAGCTTTCTAATGGAAACAAAACAACCAGTTAAGGGAAAATTTACTGGTAAATTCTCTAATCAATCTCTCGATATTGTACTTCAGGTATTGGGAGAAACCTCTGAATTCAACTATCAAATCAACAAAAAAGAAGTAATTATTAATTAAGCAACATGCCTATGTAACACAATACTTTAGTCCACAAAAAAAGCCAGCATCGTCTAAAATGCTGGCTCATAAAAACATGATTTACATGCCAGATTCGTGTGCAGACGAAAAAGGCAATTTTTTTCAGATGTCTAATTAACACCTAAAAGTCTATAAAAATATGAAATTGAAAATTGTTAGACAAGTTATCACTATGTCCAAATATGCCTTATACGGGTTGTTTTTTCAAAGTTTGCTTTGCACTATGCTTATAGCAAAAGATGGTAGCGCACAAAACAAAAAACTTGAAGAAATCTTGCTTTCAGTAAAACTGGAAGATGTAACCCTGAAACAAGCGTTAAAAACTATCGGAAAAGAAACTGATTTTCATTTCGCTTACAACAATTACACATTTAATGAAAACTTACGGGTTTCGGCAGAAGCTAATAATGAATCTCTAGCCGACTTACTAGGCAGAATTTCCAAAACCGCCAATGTGAAATTCAAAAGAGTAAACGACATTATTTATGTAAAAAAACACCTATATCAAGAACCCCCAATTGAAGAATTTGTCGAAATAATACCAGTACAACAGAAAATTACAGGTAGAGTTTCCGCAATAGACAACAATGAGCCTTTGCCGGGTGTAAGTATTCTAATAAAAGGAACCACCACTGGTACTACTACAGATATTGATGGCAACTATTCGCTTACTTGTTCTAGTGGAGATATTTTGCAGTTTAGCTACATTGGGTTTATTACCAAAGAGGTTGAAGTAAATTCTCAAACAGAACTTAACGTACAACTCGATGCCGATCTTGAACAACTAGAAGAAGTGGTGGTAGTTGGTTATGGTTCTGTCAAAAAAACAGATTTAACTGGCTCGGTATCATCTATCACCAAAGATGAACTAACAAGTTTGCCAGTAAATAATGTACAGCAAATAATGGCTGGTCGTGCACCGGGTGTACAGGTAATACAAAACTCTCACTCTCCAGGTGGTGGACTAAGTGTTAGAATTCGTGGAGCCAACTCCGTTTTGGGTGGTACAGAGCCCCTTTATGTAGTAGATGGTTTTATTGGCAGTATAGGTTTAAATAGCATTAACCCTAACGATATTGAATCAATAGAGATCTTAAAAGATGCTTCTGCTACAGCCATTTATGGTTCAAGAGGTGCAAATGGTGTTGTAATTGTAACCACAAAACGCGGGTCTAAAAATAGAGATCAAATTAACTTCGATGCTTACTACGGTTTCCAAAAAATCATTAATAAAATTGATATGATGGATGCACGGCAGTTTGCAGAAATTGCCAATGCAAAAGTTTTGAATGATGGTGGAACTGAAGTTCCTTTCTCCGATCTAAACAACTTACCTTACGATACCGATTGGCAAGACGAAATTTTTAGAGTAGCTCCTATTCAAAATTACTCATTGTCTTTTGCTGGTGGTGATGACAAAACACAATACTTAATTTCTGCCAACTATTTCGATCAGGTAGGTATTGTAGAAAATACAGATTTCGGTAGAGGTACAATTAGGGCAAACATCGATAAAACTGTAGGTAAATTTAAAATCTCAAACAGTTTTCAAGCAAGTAGAATTATAGAAAACGATTTGCCAGAAGGTCAAGATAAAGGGCCAATTGCTGGCGCTTTGGCAGCTTACCCTACCAGACCTGTAATGGAAGATGGCGCTTTTGCACAAATGGATATTACTGAATACAGTGGTTTTAGCGATCCAATACCAAACCCAGTAGCAGAAATTACTCAAAGACAAAGAGAGCTAAAAACTTCTCGCTTGTTCGATATGATTTATGGCGAATACGAAGTAATTCCTGGCTTAAAAGCCAAAGTTTCTTTAGGTGTGAGCTACTCAAATAGTAGAAGAGATAATTATACAAAAAGAACCATTCCGAATTCTAGTGTAAACGGTGTTGCTTACATCAACAATAGTGAATCTTTCGATATCTTAAATGAAAATACACTTAGCTATTTTAAAGAAATTGGAGACCATTCTATCAATGCAGTAGCAGGTTTTACTTCTCAGCGAAATGAGTACAAATATTTCTCAGCAGGTGCAAGAGATTTTGTTACAGATATTTTGGGTACTGGCAACCTAGCTTCAGGTGCCACCATAGATGTGCCTTCTTCTGGTGGTACAATTTGGAGCCAGCAATCTGTAATTGGTCGAGTTAATTATGTGCTAAAAAATAAATATCTGGTAACATTTACTGGCAGATACGATGGTTCATCAAGAGTAGCACAAACAAATAGATGGACGTTCTTCCCTTCTTTTGCATTGGGTTGGAGAGTTATAGAAGAGCCATTTATGGCAAACTTTTCTAACATTTCTAATTTGAAAGTGAGAGTAAGTTGGGGGATGACAGGTAACGATAGAATTCCCTCTTACCTTTCTCAACAAAGAATCAGTTCAACTACTTTATCATCGGCAGAGCAAATCGTTGTGGGACTTACACCTGCTAACTTGCCTAGCTCTGAACTCGATTGGGAAAAAACAGCACAAACTGACTTTGGTGTAGATCTCGGTCTATATGACGATAGATTGAGATTTACCGCTGATTACTATATAAAAAATACCAACGACTTGCTGGCTCAAATTCAACTACCACTTTCTGTAGGTTTCAGCAATGTAATTCAGAACATTGGAGAACTCAGAAATACAGGTGTTGAACTTGGCGTTGGCGCAGATATTCTGGTAAATGAATTTACTTGGACTGTAGAAGCTAATTTTTCATCAAACCGAAATGAAGTAACAAAACTTAAAGATGGAAATGATGTATTTGCTGCTTCGCTTCCGGGTGGTGCTTCTGCGGGTTCGTTCCACATTATTAGAGAAGGCGAGCCATTGGCATCTTACTTCGGCTATGTTGAAAATGGCCTAGACGAAAACGGAGATATCACTTACAAAGATCTTAACGGAGATGAAGTAATCGATACTGATGACAGAGTTATTTTAGGCGATTTCTTCCCAGATTTTATCTATGGATTCAATTCCAAATTCTCGTGGAAAGGTATAGATGTGAATATCTTCTTCCAAGGAGTTGAAGGTGTAGAACTAATTAGGTTAGATAAATTTAGAAGTGGTAATTCTTTAACTAGAGGTTACAATCAGCTTATAGAAGTTGCCGATTACTGGACACCCGAAAATACTGATGCCAAGTATCCAAAACCTAAATCGGGCATAAACTTAAGAGCATCTAACGAATATGTAGAAGATGCTTCTTACCTCAGATTGAAAAACCTGCAAGTGGGTTATAACCTCCCATTAAGCAGTATGGGTATCAAGTGGCTTAGATCTGCAAAAGTGTATATAAGCGGTCAAAACCTGCTCACATTTACCAAATACACAGGTTTCGATCCTGAACTGAACAACTTCGGAAACAGCACTGTAAATGGCAATACAGATTTGAGACTTGGCTTAGATCTCTCAAGTTATCCGTCTGCTCGTACCTACACATTTGGTATTAATCTCGGTTTCTAAAATGTCCTCTAATCATTCAAAACAGCAAATTGAAAATGAAAAAAATAATATATATACTATTCGTAATCGGTTTAATCAGTTGTAATGATTTTCTGGATGAAGAACCTGTTTCTTTTCTATCCAGCGATCAATTTTACCAAACTGAAGATGATGCTATAGCTGCAACAAATGCAGTTTATCAACCATTGGCAACCAATGGCTACTATGGTCAACAATTTTTTGTTCAAGTAGAGCTAAAAACAGAATACAGTTTGGGCAGAGGTTCTCACCAACCTTCTGGTGTTTATAATCTTGACCAAACCAATATTAGTCGTATTGCTGGAATCTGGCAACTTGCATATTTATCCATCAACAGAGCAAATGCCGTAATGGAAAGAATTCCACTTATGGAATCTGTAAATGATGATCTCAAAAGTAGACTTGTCGCAGAAGCCAAATTTGTAAGAGCTTTAAACTATTACAATTTGGTAAGGCTATGGGGAGCTATTCCTTTACAAGAAGAAGAAGTATCTGAGATTGTAGATTTTTCTTTCCCAAGAATGCCAGAAGATGATATTTATGCTTTGATTTTAGAAGATTTAATAGCCGCAGAACAGGGTTTAAAACTTCGCTCTGAGCAAATGACTCCGACTGATTTATTTAGAGCTACAAAAGGTGCTGCCCAAACTTTACTGGCTGATGTATATTTAAACAGAGGTATGTACAGCGAAGCTATGCAAAAAGCAGGTGAAGTTATCGCTTCAGGAGAATATAGTTTGGAACAGGATATTTATGAGGTTTACGATGTTGAAAATGATACGCATTCTGAAGACGTTTTTTCTATCAAATTTGCAAGAACATCTGGCTTTGGCAGTAGCATGGCTATTTATACACATAATGCAAATGCTGGCTATTCTTCTAGTGGTTACAGAACCATTCTTGGCAATACGCAATCTTTCCTTTCAGATTGGGATGAAACGGATTTAAGAAGAAATCTTAATCTGTATAGCACACCTGAAGATTCTGCATTTTTAACTGCCAGCGAACCTATACTTTATAAGAAGTACATCGATTCTGAATCGCAAGGAGCACATGGTAATGATTTCCCGGTTTTCAGATATCCAGATGCTTTATACATCTATGCCGAAGCAGATATTAGAGCTAATGGAAGTTTGTCTGCAGAAGGTTTAGAGTACATCAACATGGTGCATCGTAGGGCTTATGGTAAAACGGTAGATATTGCTGACCCAGAAACTGATTTCCCAAGTGGTTTATCTGCTGATGAATACCTAGACATCATCTTTCTTGAAAGAGCCAAAGAGTTTTTGTTAGAAGATAAACATTGGTTTGATATGCTTCGCTATAACAAAGTAGAAGAGTTGCTTAATGAGTCAGGTTTTACTTATTCAAACACACTATTACTCTGGCCAATTCCACAAGAAGAAATTGACAACAACGAAGCAATTTCGCAAGACGACCAAAACCCCGGTTATTAAATTTCAATCACTGAGGCAGAGCAATTTGTTCTGCCTCATTTCAACTTTATATAATGAGAAATACCTGTCTTAAAATATTAGTTTTATTACTGCTCTTTCATTGTCAACCGATTCAAAATGTTAAAGAGAAATCTTACGATTTGGTGATTTATGGAGGAACATCTGCCGGAATTATTGCCGCAGTTCAAGCTGCCCGAATGGATCATACAGCCATTATTGTTGTGCCAGAAGATAGAATTGGCGGAGCAATGAGTGGTGGACTTGGTTGGTCAGATATTGGCGAAGAAGAAACCATTGGAGGTTTATCGCTAGAATTTTTTAAAAGAGTTTATCAATATTACCAACAAGATTCTGCTTGGAAGTTTCAAGCAGCAGCTGACTATAAACCCTATGGCAACCATGTAATTCTAGAAAGCGGAATTATGTGGACATTCGAACCAGAAGTTGCCAAAAGAATTTTTGAACAAATGCTTTCAGAAGAAAAAGATAAAATCGAAATAGTTTATAATGAAAGAATCGATTTGAAAGCAGGTGTTATAAAAGAAAACAACGTCATCACATCCATTAAAACAGAATCTGGCAAAGAGTATAAAGGCAAATATTTTATTGATGCCAGTTACGAAGCAGATTTAATGGCTCAGGCAGGTGTAAGTTACCATGTAGGCAGAGAAAGTAGTAGTACCTATAATGAAGAACTTGCCGGAGTACTTGGCCCAACTATCGATGTAAGGCAACCAAAACATTTATTTGGTGCCGGTATTTCTCCTTATGATAGTGCTGGAAATTTACTTCCTGGTATTCAAGATGTGCCTATGGGTAATCCTGGTGATGGCGACCATAAAATACAGGCTTACAACTTTAGAGCTTGCCTTACTACAGCCACTGAAAACCAGATTCCAATTCCTAAACCGGAAAACTACGATCCACTTAATTACGAATTGCTTTACAGGTACATTAAGAAAAAAGATTTAAAATCTATTCACGATGTAATTACCATTTCACCCATGCCTAATTATAAAACCGACATCAACGATGGTGGTCATGGTAGCCCATTTTCTACAGATTACAATGGCATGAATTGGGATTTTCCTGAAGGAGATTATGCAACCAGAGAGTGTATCTGGACAGAGCATTACAACTTTACTGTTGGACTTTTCTATTTTTTGGGTCACGATTCAAGACTGCCAGAAGAAATGAGAAATGAAATGTTAAAATATGGTTTGCCTAAAGACGAATATACACAGTATGGTAACTGGACTCCACAATTATACATTCGTGAAACAAGACGTATGTTAGGCAAGCATATTCTTACACAACAAGACTGTCAAGATGATGTAAGTAAGCCTCAATCTATAGGCATGGCATCTTATGGCCCAGATAGCCACCATGTGCAAAGAATAGTTTACGAAAATGGTGAAGTGGTAAATGAAGGGAATTTTTTGGAGCCACATAAAGCCTACGAAATACCAATGGGTGTAATTATGCCAAAAGAAGAAGAATGTTCCAATTTACTTGTGCCAGTTTGTGTTTCGAGTTCTCATATTGCTTTTGGTTCTATCAGAATGGAACCTGTATTTATGATTATGGGACAAGCAGCAGCAACCATCGCATGTCTATCACAGGATAATAAAATGCCATTACATCAGCTCAAATATGAGGTCGTCCAAAATCAATTGTTAAAAGACAAACAAAAGCTTAAATTAAAAGAGGTCTATTAGAAATACACCGACTAATCACATCCTGAAACTATGAAAATGAAAAAGCTAATTGCAGGAATCATCCTGTTACCTTTCTTACTACTTTCCTGTAACACAAGTAAAAGTCCGTCTTCTACTAATAATGATATTTCTGCAGATATAATTATTTATGGTGCCACATCAGCCGGAGTAATTGCCGCTTACTCAGCCAAACAAATGGGTAAATCTGTATTAATTATTGAACCAAGTACGCATTTGGGCGGACTATCATCTGGTGGTTTAGGACAAACAGATATTGGGAACAAATATGCAGTTACTGGTTTAGCCAGAGATTTTTATAGAAGAATAGGGAAACACTATGGACAGTTTGAAAAATGGCTTTTTGAACCGCATGTGGCACGTGAAACTTTTCAACAATATATAGATGAAGCTGATCTCCAAATTCTTTATTTACACAGATTGGTTGATATAACAACTCAAGATGGAACCATTCAAAATTTAACCATAGAGCGCAGTGATCAACCCGGTAAAGAAAATGAAAAAACAGTTTCGGGAAAAATGTTTATCGATTGTACTTACGAAGGCGATTTAATGGCAAAAGCGGGTGTGTCTTATATAGTAGGTCGAGAAGCGAACAAAACCTATAATGAAACCATTAATGGAGTTCAGTTAATGGAAGGCCACCAGTTTCCAGATGGAGTTGATCCTTATAAAACTCCCGGTGATCCGTCAAGTGGATTAATTTGGGGAGTTAGTGATAATTCACTTTTACCAAATGGAACTGGAGATAGTAAAGTTCAGGCTTACAATTATCGCATTTGCCTCACAAAAGACCCAGAAAATAGTATCCCCATTACAAAACCTGAAGGTTATGATGCTTCTAAATATGAGCTTTTATTAAGATTGATGGCAGCTCAGCCAGACAGGCAAACGTTATATAACTATTTTATCTGGAGTGGAATGCCAAATAGCAAAACCGATATCAATAACAGAGGTGGTTTTTCTACTGACATGATCGGCATGAATTACGACTACCCAGAAGCTTCTTATGAAGAACGCGCCGAAATCGTGAAAGCTCATGACAGTTATACCAAAGGTTTGCTGTATTTTGTAGGTAATGATTCGAGAGTACCTGAACAAATCCGAACTGAAATGCAAAAATGGGGATATCCTAAGGATGAATATCCAAACAACAACCATTGGACACCTCAACTGTATGTAAGAGAAGCCAGAAGAATGATTGGCAGCTATGTAATGACCCAAGCCAATTGTTTAGGTGAAAAAGTTGTAGATGACAAAGTAGGTATGGCAGCATACACCATGGATTCTCATAATTGCCAACGCATTGTAGTTAATGGTCAGGTTAAAAATGAAGGTAATGTGGAAGTGGGTGGTTTTGGCCCTTTCCCTATTGCTTATCGATCGCTAACTCCAAAAGAAACTGAATGTAAAAACCTATTGGTTCCTGTTTGTCTTTCTGCTAGTCATATTGCTTATGGTTCTATTAGAATGGAACCTGTATTTATGGTGCTAGGTCAATCTGCGGCTGTGGCAGCTTCTATGGCGATTGATGCAGAAACCAGTGTTCAAAACATCAATGTAGATCAACTAAAAAATAAATTGGCTAGCGATCCTCTACTCGATGGAAACACTGCCGAAATTGTGGTGGATAATGAAGACAATACCCATTTAGAGATTAATGGAAATTGGGAAAATAGAAACCGTGGAGGTTATGGCCCTTCTTTGCTTGCACTCAATGCTGATGAGAATACGCAAGGAACAGTTAAGTTTTCACCGGAAATTCTCAAAGACGGATTGTACGAGGTGTATGCCTATTTCCCAAAACTGCCTGATGTTTCTTCTCAAACTAAATTCATTATTCATGATGCAAAATCTACGAGAGAAGTAATTATCAAACAAGAAGATATAAAAGTGGAAGGGCAAACTTCTGGCGAATGGGCTAGCTTGGGTAGTTACCAATTACCAGCAGGTAAAGAAAGTTATGTGGAAATAAGCACAGAAGATGCCGATGGCTTGGTCTTCGCCGATGCAATTATTTGGATTCCTGCCAAAACACTCAATTAATCACAATCATTTATACTTATCGATTTGAAAATGAAAAAAAATATCATCATACTTCTAGCCATTACTTTAGCAACGCTATTTTCTTGTTCGCCAAAGTCTGCTAAGGAAGATACATCACAAAATACAAAACCCGAAGTGTATACCGCTGATATTATTGTTTATGGTGGTACCTCTGGCGCTGTAACTGCAGCTGTGCAGGCTAAAAAAATGGGTAAATCTGTAATTATGGTTTCACCAGATAAGCACCTTGGTGGACTATCTGCCGGAGGTTTGGGCTTTACGGATACTGGAAATAAAAAAGTAATTGGTGGACTTTCTAGAGAATTTTATCACAGATTATATATGCACTACCAAGATGCTGCTGCTTGGAAGTGGCAAGCAAAATCTGAATATGGCAACAAAGGTCAAGGAACTCCGGCAATAGATGGCAACGCCCGCACCATGTGGATTTTTGAACCTCACGCAGCCGAAAAAGTATTTGAAGATTTTATCTCCGAAAACAACATTGAGATTTATCGAGACGAATGGCTAGACAGAAGCAATGGTTTAGAAAAGGAAAATGGAAGAGTCTCTGCCATTAAAACACTAAGTGGCAAAACCTTTCAAGGTACAGTATTTATCGATGCTACTTACGAAGGTGATTTAATGGCGATGGCTGGTATAAAATACCATGTGGGTAGAGAAGCAAACAGTGTTTATGGCGAAGAATTTAATGGGATACAAAAAGAAGTTTTTCATCATGGCCATCATTTTAGTGAAAAGATTGATCCTTATGTAGTGCCGGGAGATCCAAACAGTGGTTTACTTCCTAAAATCTCAAGCGAAGATCCGGGCGTAAATGGCGAAGGTGACGATAGAATCCAAGCATATTGCTTCCGTATGTGTTTGAGTAATCATCCAGATAATAGAGTTGCTTTTACAAAACCAGAAGGTTACGACCCTGCTGATTACGAACTTTTGACTAGAGTTTATGCCAAAGGTTGGGATGCTACTTTCAATAAATTCGATCCAATTCCAAATAGAAAAACCGATACGAATAATCACGGACCTTTTAGCACAGATAATATCGGGATGAATTACGACTACCCAGAAGCTAGCTACGAGAGGAGAAAAGAGATTATTAGGGAGCATGAAAATTACCAAAAGGGTTTGATGTACTTTTTAGCAAATGACCCAAAAGTGCCAGAAGATGTGAGAACAGAAATGAGCCAATGGGGTTTGGCTAAAGATGAATTTACCGACAATGGAAACTGGCCGCATCAGATTTATGTGAGAGAAGCCCGCCGCATGATTGGCGATTATGTAATGACTGAAAATGATGTGTTAGGAAAAATTGAAGTGCCAAAGCCAGTAGGAATGGGCTCTTATACTATGGACTCACACAACATACAAAGGTATGTAACCGAAGAAGGTTATGTACAAAACGAAGGTGATATTGGTGTACATGCACCTGTGCCTTATAGTATTTCTTATGGTTCTTTGGTACCGCAAAACGGCCAATGTGAAAATCTACTTGTACCAGTTTGTGTTTCAAGTTCACACATTGCCTTTGGCTCTATTAGAATGGAACCTGTATTTATGATTTTGGGGCAATCGGCTGCTACTGCCGCCGCCATGGCAATCGATGATCAAGTTTCTGTACAAAATGTAAGCTATGATAAGCTAAGTGAAAAGCTATTAGCAGATAACATGGTACTTACATTAAGCGAACAATAAAATGTTTTAATGTCTTTCGGGAAACAATTCACCAACCAGTTATGCTTGTTTCAGGCATGACTGGTTTCTAAATGATTAGGTATATAAATCTTGAATCGTGTTCCTTTTGAAAATTCACTAGATAAGGTAATATTCCCACCTAACTTAGCTACAGTTTCTTGTACAATATATAAACCGATACCAGAACCCACCGAATACTCACTTGCTTTAAAAAACATCTGGAAAACCTTCTCCCTCATATCTTCTTCAATACCAATTCCATTATCTTCAAAAATCAAATAAGCTCCTTTTTCATATTGCTTTATCTCAATGTACAAAAAGGAATTTTCTACACTGTAATTTTGATACTTAATAGCATTAGACATAATATTCCTAAAAATAATTTCGAGCCGCTTTTCATCTGAAAAGAAACCTCCATTTAAAACATAATTTGTTTTAATATTTATCCGGTCCGCATTATCCATAAACATTAATTCGGATAAGACTTCTTCCATCATTTTCTGAAAATTAATTGGTGCATTTCCAATTATCAATCTGGAGTTTCGCGAGTAATCTAATATATCTCGTACAAAAGTGTCTAACTTATTCAGGCTCTTATTGGCTAGTTTTATATAAGTATTAAAATTCGAAGGATCTCTTTCCATTTCCAGTAACTTAATTAATCCCATTACTGAAGAGAGTGGTGCGCGAATATCATGGGAAACTCTATACACAAGATTATCTAATTCCTCATTCGACTTGTTAAGCTCGTAAGTTCTTTGTCTTACATTTTCTTCTAAGCCCTCATTCATGGCAAGTACTTCTGTATTGTAAAGTTCGAGCTCTTCTGCTTGTGTTTGAATTTCTTCTTTTTGATCTTGTATTAAATAATTCTTTTCCCTTAAATCTTTATTAGCATCTGTTAGTTCTTTGGTTTTTTCAGTTACAAGCTTTTCAAGTCTTAGGTTTTGCTTCTTTACACTATTAATTCTGATGAAATAAATAAAAATAGCTAAAGTGCTCAAAAATAGAAATACAAAAATCCTAAACCACCATTGCTCCCACCATGGTGGTAATACAGTAATATGTAAAGTTCTAGCTGGATGTGTTATCTCAGGATCGTCAATCATTACAGTAAATTTATACTCACCAGGTCTTAGGTTTGTATAAGTTACTTTATGTTCTTTACCTATATATTGCCAAGACTCATCAATAAAATTCTCGAGCCGATATTTGTATTTAATTTTCTCAGGCATGGTATAAGCAAGGGCTGTAAAGTAGATGCTAAATACCGATTGAGTCATAGTAAGCTCTATGCTTTCTGTTTCATTGATCGCTTTTGTTAGTGGAGAGCCATTTTCTGCAATAGCAACATGTTCATTAAAAATATGAAAGTCTGTAAATACAATGGGGATTATATTATTACAGTCTTTTAAACTATCTGGATGAAAGATGTTTAAACCGTTATTACCACCAAGCATTAATTCACCTGTAGAAAGTTTCCCAAAGGTTTCTCTATTAAACTGCAAACTTTGCAAACCAAAGCTAGTATTATAGTCTTTAAAAGTTTTCGCCTTAGGATTAAAACAGCTTAAACCTTTATTGGAAGTTAACCACAAAGTACTGTCTTTATATTCAACAATACCATTGATATTATCACTAATTAAACCATCTTCGGTGGTAATAAAATTGAAGCTCAGTTTTTCTCTGTTAAATTCAAGCAAGCCTCCACCTTGTGTACCAATCCAAACTTTATGTTTCGAATCTTCTAAAATTGAAAAAATAGAAAAACTGCCAACATCTTCTTTTTGGATTTTAACAATTTCATTAATTTCTAATGTTTCTGGATTTATTAAATGGAGATAACCATTGTTAGAACCTGCCATTAACTCTCCAGTATATGAAAAAGAAACCACCCAGAAAAATTTTCCTTTTAAGTTATTGAGTTTATCTTGCTCCCAATTCATAAAAGTAAAAGTCTCTGTTTCTGGATCGAACTTATTAATACCACCACCAAAAGTTGCCAACCACAAATTGCCATTTTTATCTTCTGCAATGTCTACAACATTATCATTATTAGGTCCTTTGCCATTAGCAGAGTTAGTAGAATAGTGCTTAAATTTTTTAGTCTTTATATCAAACATATCAAGACCTCCATCCCACATTCCAATCCAAATTCTACCTTTATGATCTTCAAAAATTACTTTAATTTTATCGTTGCTTATGCTACTCCGATTAGCATCGTTATGCATAAACTTCTCAAAGTAATCACTTTCTCTATGGAAAATATTTAAGCCTCCACCATCTGTACCAATAAGAATGTGACCATCGCTGGTTTCCAGCGTAGCACTTATATCTTGATAAGATAGAGAGCCTTCTTGAAAAGTAGAATTATAATATTTAAACTGGATGAAATTTCTATCAAAAAGATTTACTCCTCCATTAAATGTACATATCCAAACTCTGTTTTGTTTGTCTATTGTAACAGACTTTACTGAATTGGCACTCAAACTTTTAGCATCCATGTGTTGATGCTTATATTGATACGCCTCTTCCTTGCGTAAGTCTAGCAGGTTTAACCCGTCATCTGAACCTATCCAAAGTAAATCGGAACTATCTGAAGTAATACTCCAAACCTGATTGCTAGATAGCACATATTTAAAATCAGGGTTATTCTTGTAATTAGAAAACTCTCCTGTTTTTGTATCCATTATGTTAAGGCCATCCCAAGTACCAACCCAAAGTCTTCCTTTAGCATCGTAGCATAGAGATGTGATTTCGTCATGGCTAATGCTTTTTAAATCTTGAGCATTATATTGGTAACGTATAAAGGTTTCTGCTTTAGGATCAAACAAATTTAATCCTCCACCTAATGTACCAATCCACATCTTGCCATCTTTTCCCTTTATTATACTTCGTACTCTGTTATGACTAAGACTATTTGGATCATCTGGATTGTGTAAGTAGTGCTTATAAGCTTTTGTATCATAATCGTAAATAACTAAGCCATTACCCGAGGTACCAATCCATGCTTTGTTATCATCATCTATATAAATATCATAGATATGATCTATCAAAGAATCATTCTCGTGTTCTTTGTTTGGCCCAATATTTAACCGAGTAAAATTGTCTAGTTCGCGATTATAGATGCTAATACCTCCTCCCCAAGTAGCTATCCATAAATTTTGATAGCTATCTTCTGCAATATCCATCACTACATTATTGGAAAGGCTGGTAGAATCTTTAGCATCAAAATTATAAACCTTAAACTCTTGGCTATCGAACCTGTTTAAACCATCTTCTGTGGCAATCCAGATAAGGTTTTCTGAGTCTTGAATTACTTTAAAAGAAAAGTTATGAGACAAGCCGTCTTCAACAGTGTACGACCTGAAAACTAATTTCGGCTGAGCCAAGGATGCGTTAAATAAGTCAAATATCCAGCAAATAAGTATAAAAACAGCATTTACTGTAGTAGCTCTGAAAAGCATTACAAAAATTATTTATGATGTAAAATTTAAAAAATTTTACACAGAGATGTAAGTATTTTGAAAAAAGTTAGTAGATTAGCCTAAATTCCTACTTAAGTTAGGATTATTTAGCTTGTAAGTTTTCAGGCGCGAAATTACTATAATACTCCTATCCAATTCATTTTTTTTCCTTCAATTTGGTTATTCGCACGTTGAAGTGTGCAATATTGTCTTTGAAAAAAATCTTCTATTCGCTATTTGATAATAACCTACAGCCTAAATTCAGTTTTTGAATAAGTAATATTTAGAACTAAAAATAATTAATCAGAGATGTTTGATATGCAAAGTTAATAGGTGATAAAAATAAACAAAACCTAAATATTAAATTTATAGAGTATTTATTCAATCTATAAGCGATTCCACATAATTCTCACTCTCAGAGATACTAAACTCCATATCCGGTAACTGATCATGAAAATGATTAAATTTGCTATCATCCTTTAGTTTTTGTACTATCAGCACCAATCTACTTTTAATAGTTGGGGTGTGGTTTTTTAGTATATTGAAATAATTTATTCTTTCATATTCATAAGAAGTGAACTCATGTGTATAAGGATATGAATATTCAGGTGGGTTAAATAAAGCAATTTCTTCTTTCAAAATATCGATCAATATTTGACTTTCAGCACTAGTGCTATCCTGCAAAAGAAGTTGATGATAGATTTGTTCAGGGTAGGCAAAAGACCAATTTTCAGATTTATCATCTAAAGATATATCTCTGTTTTTAAGATGTAAATTGTGAATCACAATTTTTTCCAACAACAAAGTATCTATTGAAACCTTTGTCTTTTTGTTAAAAGCACTTTGTAAATTTCTTACTAGTCGATAAGTCTCTTCATTATATCTGTTTTTTAAAGTTGCCTTAGTTCTATCATCAAAATAAACCTCATGTATTTTTGCACCTTCAAAAGTTTCATCAATAAAAGTAAGCCGCTCTTTATGTTGATTTTTGTAGGTATTAGTTAAAATCTGAGTATCTACACTGGTGGTTGAATACAAATAAAAGGCAACTAAAACACAGCAAAACGCCGATATATACACCCAGCTATTCACCCTCAAAAATAAGCTAATTGAATTCCAATAAGAATAGAAAATGAGCAAAGGAATGAGGAAGGAGAATATCCAATACTCATAGATGAAGTTGAGCGGCTCAATTAATGAAGCATAAATAATAGATATACTTGCACCAAGTCGAGCAAACATTAGCAATACTACTATTATTACGAAGCGAGCATTGGAAATGGCAAAGGATTTTAGAAATCGTTTTTTGATATACGTATTTTTTCCAACAAACCAATAGATAATTGTTAAGCCAAAAGCCAATACAGTTGCCAAAGAAGCAAAATACAAATTGTAAAACCTGGTTTCACTTTTTGTAGGGATATATAAATCTCTAGAGTAAGTTAAAAAGCGAAAAGCTTCTCTGGAATAATTAAAGAACAGGCTAAGAATAATTGAGAAAATTATTCCTATTACAATGCCTGTCCAAAACCGCTTTTTCCCAATATTATCTATTGATATTTCAGGTTTTAAGAAGCCTTTTTTCAGCATGTTGCTAGTGTTAATTTATGCTTTTTTCAATGCTGGTCTCTTATCTTCTCTAATTCTATAGGTATTATTTTGCAGCGAACAAGTTGTTCGCTGCTCGTAAATTATAGGTTAGAAGCTAGCAATTTGTGAGCTACTTGCAAGCTACTTGCTAGCCTCAAAATATTCTTCAATCTGCTTTTGCTGCTCGGTTTTTTGAAGAGTAAATTCCAAATTATCAAACTTCACAATATCTACTACTTCATTAGCACCATCATCGTAGCTTACTTTTATTTTATCATTCACTTCTGTAATTGGCAGCTCATTAGAAATAAGAGAAGTCCCTACAAAAACCTTATTTTCGTGGTTCTTTAGAATCATATAATAGTAAGTATTGCCATTTCTGTTATCTATAGAAATTCTCGAAACTGTAGTTTCTATTTCATAATTCTTTACTGCACTACTAGGAGCTAAGGCATTTCCTTTGCTGTTAATGGCACTTTTATATGCTCTTAAACTTTCTTTTATATCATTACCAACTCCTACTACAGAGTAGTCTTCAATTGAGACCATAGCAATCATTTTAATTAAACCAGCTTGGTCTTTTAGCGACATTACATAGGTTGGAATTCCATTGATGTTATAAGTGATGGGAAATGACGCATCAAATCTTTTTTCTTGCACTTTTCCCATCGCCGATTGTCTGGCAGCTTGTTCGGTTGCTCCAGTTTGTTTATACCAAACAGCTTCTTTTGTTCTTGTATCTACCAAAACAAAACCTACCGTACCCTCATCACTTCCCACAGAAGTTAGACCTGTATACCAGTAAGATCGATTGTTTGAACCATACACCAGAGAAATTCCTTCGGTAGTGGTGAGTTTATCTTCGTTGGCAAAATTCCAGAAGCCTTTCACATATTCTCCCCAATCTTCTAGCTGATTTTCAACAAAACTTTCTGGCTGAATTCTGTCTAACCAAGCAGGAGCTTCATCTATACTATATTCTTGAATTTCGCCAGTTTTGGTATCCACAGTAATTACACCAGTAGCATCATTTCCAGAAAAGCCAACTTTTTTATCGTAAAGCGTAATTACCCAATACGGTTTGCCACTATCATCAATCTCGAAAGTGAAATCTGTAAAACCTTTGCTCAAATAACCATTGACATAAACATGCCTTTTAAGATTATCGAAGAAAAAAGCATTGGGTTGATACTTAATCTTCACCTCATCTTCTCCATTTTTTTGCACCAATTTTACGTCGCGCTCATTGGTTGCTGAAACCATTACATACCCATTTGTGCCATCTGAGTTTTTACTCCATTTAAAATAGCCCGAGTGTAAAAGTGGTGCTACCCAATAGAGTTTATCACCCACTTTTTGAATGGTAAAATCGCCCAAGTCCACTTGGCTACCCAAAGATGGAATGGAACCTAGCACTTTGTCACCCAATTTGTTGGCAATCGACTGATCTATAATTCTGATTTTTTCAGTTGAGATCGGAGCGACATAGTTCGAAAATTCTTTTCCGGTTTTTACTTCACCAATCAGTTTTTGGTAATCATCACTCCTAAATAAAGACCAAGTTGTAAATACCGGTAGCACTGTGATGTATAATAATGAAAGTAGCGCTATAAATAAAAATATGTTGCCAGCTCCTTTTCTCTTAGATGCTTTGCTTTTAAATGCGATAAGTCCACATACTATTAACAGTATCACAGGCAAGCCTACAAAACCATAACTTAATGTTGGTTGAAATAAATAAACTCCTATGCTTGTTAGTACAACTAAGATTATAAAATCTACTAAATTTCTCACGTTTGATCTTTTTGTTCTAAAATTCCCATCTGCCACCTTGCTCTCATCTTTGTATTATTAGTAGATCGCTCATCCCGCTTTATTACATTTTTTCCGGTATTTTAATAAGATTATTTTTTATTGAAGTTTCTACTCTGGTGAAAAAAGGATCAATTACGACATATTCAGGAAGTGATTCAAAATGAAAAATAAGTGTTTGCTCTCCTTCATGAAAATCTACTTCCTGCAAAGAGACTACATCTTCACTAGTTGCAAAATCTGGATGCTGATTAAAGAAACCAATTTCAATTTTTTCGTTGAAGTTTTCAGCTTGTTTACCAGACTGAGTTTGATGCCATTTTTGTGAATTGGTAAAAACTGTAACTTCAAAATCATTCACTGAAATCTGCTTTACATTTACAGAATCAATCCTGAAATCGTACAACACAATTTCACTCATCCATTCTGAAATTAATGCCGCGTCTTTTGTTGATATGTCTTTTATCAGTTCATTCAATAAATCATTGGTAGTTGATTTTAGGTTGGGATAACTATATTTCTCTGCATATTTTTTTAAAGCGGCAATCATTTTATTTTTGCCCACTAACTGCTGGATGCCATTCATCACGATGGTGCCTTTGTTGTAAACTAGATAAGATTGCAAAGAAGGTCGCATCAATGAGCTTTCAGGTTCATTCGCATAAGCTCTGCCTGTGAGATAAGATTCCAATTCATTTTTTAAGAACCCACGAAGCACAACTCTACCATATTTTTCTTCCATTAACATCAGTTCGTTATGTTGAGCCAATGTTTCAGTAAGTGTTTTGTAAGCAAAGTCTGCTGGTTCTACCATACCACCCCACCACTGGTGAGAAATCTCATGCAACATGGAAGCGTAAATGTAATCGGGTTGCTGTGTATTAATAGATGAAACATCTTTCAGAAAGAAATCTTCACTTATAAAAATCACTCCCGGATAGGATGTGGCTGCTCCCCTATAATCTGGAATTTCCACAATTCTCAAATGATTATAAGGATAAGGTGTAAAATATGAAGACAAAGAATCTAAGCTATGTTTCGTAGCCTCAACTAATCGCTCTACATTAAACTCTTGCCCTTTCTGGTAAAAAACTTCTATGGCTTTACCTAGATAATCTTCAGTATATTTTTCGTAATCTGCAATGGCAAAACCTAACATAAATGGCATCTCCGAAGATGATTTATAATTGAAATATTTTCTTCCATTTTCTTCCCAAGTATTTTCTAGTTCTGCAATTGAAATCACTTCTTGGTTTCCATCAGGAACTGATATAACAGCCTCATAATCTATCCATTCATATCTAATATCTTGAAACCTGCTTGCAAGCTGTTTTTCTTTTGGAGGAAGTCCAATATTCTTTCGCTCAATCTCATCTGCAATTTCCCAAGATTCATTATAGCCGAGTTGTGGTAAAAATTTATCCAACTCGATATAAGAACCATTTTCCAATACTGCATTTTCAGAATCGAATCTGGCAAATCCATTTCGGTTGATTTCTAAGTCAAAATCTATTTGTATTTCCTGATTGGGTAATAGCGGCCTTTCCAATGTGAAAAAATACTGATGCAAAACACGATCGAAACTAGATGATGAAGTTTCTGAAACTTCCATTTTGGTCTGGTTAACTTCATGATGTGTACTAAACCACAAAGTATCAATAGTTGTCTCTGTCTTATTCTTCAAGAAGTAATTGCCTTTGATTTTATAAAACTGATCTTCTGGGTAAACATCGATTTCCACTTTTACAGAAGTAATTACAGGTTGTGCTAGATTTGATAAAGGTTTGTACGCTAACTCATAATTTGCCAGCAACTCAGCTTTAGATTTCGCACTGTGATATTGATGCACAAAATTGACTTGATAGAATATATAAGCACCCACCAAAATCCAGACTATCAGCGATAAAGTCAACTTTAAAAAGTTTACATCAACTAATTTCTTCTCACTATTAAACCATTTTACATTTCGAAATTGCTTGAGCTGAATAAGCCCAAAAAGAAACGCAAACCAGTAAATAAGATATTGGTAATAGGCTTTGAGATAATGGCCAAAACCACTCATCTCGGAATAAGAAAGTTTGGGAAATACTCCAACTTGTAATAAAGGATGCTCCAATCCAAATCGCTGACTGTTCAAGAAAAAGCCAACCAATAAAGCTGAAATTGCCATGCCTACATATTTGTTTGCCAATAGAGATTGCACTTGTACCATCACCACTATCCAGAATATAAAAGGCAATAGATAGTAAATGAAAAGCGCTGTATAAGCCAGAAAGGCAATCTGGTAATAGCCTCCAAAAACTTGGAAACAAATACCTGTGAGATTATTCAGCAATAAGAGAAAAGAAATAACCAAAGTCAGAACTAGTACTTTGGCAATCGTTCTTAAGCTTTCAGAAAAAGGAGTTGCATTCAATATACCATCAAATTGGCAAGCTTTTGCTCGATGCACCACTTCAGCAGCATAAAAAATTATAAAGATATATAAAAGAGGATTCTCCATTAGCAGTTCTAGCAAAATGGAATTGGTTGGGTAAGACGCTGTATTATAAATACCGCTGTAAATAGATTCTTTGAGGTTAAGAACCTGTATAAAAAGATATAAAACTGCCATTGCCCAAAACAATTTGTCCTTTGCAAAAATATTGAGCTCCATTTTCACCAAAGAAGCCATACTTTGACAATAAGCTTTTATAGATGAAGTGATTACTTTAACAGGTTTGTATTGATGCTTTTTATAATCTTCTTGAACTTTTGGTTTTGGAGATTTCCTTTGTCTCTCTTCTTTTAGCTTCGGTTCAAACTTGAAATAAGTGATGCCTAATAGCACAATACTGAAAATCAGCCAGAAAATTCGATTCGCTAAAAATGCATTTGAAAGAGTAAGAAATTGATGATTCTGCTCTTCTGGTGACATACCGCGTGATTTCAAAAACACGGCTGAAAGCCCAAAGGGATCGAGCATTATAGACACAAATTCATTTTCTGGACTTGTAGGTGAGTAATGTGCCGAAATGGGTGAGTTGCCCAAAATCGAACCTCCGAAATAAGCAATAAATATCAACAATCCGGCTGCGTATATAGCCATTACATTTCTAAATAGCAGAGCTACCAGAAAAAGAAAACTGGTGATAAAAAAGAGATTTGGAAAAACCATTGCTAAGAGGTTCCAAAGCTTATGATACAAGTTGTAAGTTCCCACCTGTGATGCATCTCGAATGAATAATCCTAGGTGAAAACCAACTTCCGCCAAGAGAAATACCAACAATACTGATATAAAAATACCTGCAAACCGACTGATGAAATAATGGCTCTTAGAAATAGGAGATGCAAACACCAACAATTCCATTTTTTGCTCTCTATCTCGAAGCAAGCCATTCGCTGAAAATAAGATCGCTACAAATAGCAAAATAAGCGTAATCAAACCTGAGCGAATCGCCATTACCACAGGCGCATTTACATGCACCATTTTGCCACCAAAATTTCCATAGGCGGTGATAAATGTACCTAAGAGCAAAAAGACAATTGCTGCCAACCAGAAAATTTTTTGTCGGGTGTAATAATAAATTTCGAAAGGGAGTAACTGCTTTATCATGCGTTTTGCCCCTCCAAAGCAGTTGTTTGTGTTCCAAAAAGTGTAGTAAAATAGACATCTTCTAAATCAGGATTTACCAATTCAAAACCTGAGTCTGGTTGAACATCTGCCAACAAATGAATATATGGTTGTCCAGCAAACATTCGGCAAGAAAGCAAAGTGAAATTTTTTTCGTAGACTTTTAATGAGGTTTTATCAACTGATTTTGCCCAAACTTTACCTTTCAGGTTTTCAATCAGATTTTGAGGTTTTCCCTGTTCTGCAATTTTTCCATTGGCTAAAACTGCCATCTCAGGACACAACTCACGAACATCACTCACAATATGTGTAGAAAGCAAAACCACCACTTGCTCCCCTATCTCACTCAACAAATTATGGAATCTGTTTCGCTCTTCTGGATCTAAACCTGCTGTGGGTTCATCAACAATAATCAGTTTTGGATTACCTAATAAAGCCTGAGCAATTCCGAATCGCTGTCGCATTCCACCAGAAAAACTACTAACTGCTTTTTTTCTGTGGCTATATAAATTGGTTTGCTGCAAAACTGCCAACACTTGTTCTTTCCGCTCTTTTGGATTGATCAATCCTTTTAAAACCGCCAAGTGATCGAGTAATCTGTAAGCCGAAACACCTTGATACACCCCAAACTCTTGTGGCAAATAGCCCAATTGTTTCCTAAAGTTTTCAGGCTCTTCGAATATGTTTTTCCCTTTAAAATATATTTCTCCACTACTGGCATTTTGCAAAGTTGCAATAGTTCGCATTAAAGTGGATTTGCCCGCTCCATTAGGACCCAATAAACCAAACATCCCCTTCCCTATTTTGAGGTTTACGTCATCCAAAGCTTTTACTCCATTGGGATAAACCTTGGTAAGTTTTTCAATTTGTAATTCTTCCATTTCTATGTTCTGTAATTTTCAGCCAAGGTATTTCCTCATAGAATCTCTTTCAATTTTAGATGCTGAAGGGAAAGTTTTTGATGATAAAAGCAATACTTGAAGTTAGTTTGCCTTCATCATGAGTTTTGGGAGCTTTGTCATTAAAAATTGCAAGTACTTGTATTTGATAGTTCTTTTGGAGATTGAAGAACAAACAGAATAGCTATTAGATGAAAGGCATTTTTAGTATTTCCAAAAATTCTAACTCAATGGGTTTTCCAGCCAAGTTGAAATCTAACTTCCAAAACATTGGTAACTATTTTCTTCAAAATGAGAGTTGGGTGTATTTTGTGGTTGTACTTTGCACTTCGATTTCGATTAACAATCAGCAAGAAAATCCAACTTGGACTCAGTATTTCATTTACTTGTGCATCAATACCATTCTCATTTTACCTATCCTTATCTTTTCTAGCAAAAAGAAGGGTTTTAATCAGCAATTAACTTTTTGGCTGTTCTTGTTGCCTATTTATTTCACTGTTCTTTTTCTGGTTTCTGATTCTTTACCTATTCCAAAACTTTGGCAAGATGATGTTTTATTTTTAGCTGGTTTCTGCTCAGCAACAGTACTTTTAGTTCAGCTTAATCAACTTTTTAAAAATGATAAGACAAATGTTAATTGGTGGCAGAAAATCAGTCTAGATAAAGCGATTGTTTTTACCTTGTTTCTAATTTCTTTGGTACTTTCTATTATGGCAACTTCTAGCTTAGAAATTCCCGAGCTAGACACGGAAGAACAATTGTTAATCGGATTTCAATTCGATATTGGAAAAATTTTCAGGTATTTTCCTACCTTTTTAAGCTTTCTTGCTCAGTTCTTTTGTCTTTACCTCATTGGTTATTTTTTCTTTTACATCAACCATCATTTTCTCATTAAAAAGCTTTTAAAAAAGCGAGGCTTAGCATTTTACATTTTGGGTTTAACTGGCACCGTATTTTTGTTTTATCCAATTGCTGGTCAACTTATCATTTGGTTACCGATTAATGAAACCTTTGGTGCATTTCTTAAACCTTCTCCCTTTGAATCTGAAAATGCTTTTGTTACTATCTTTCTTTTGGTCGTTTCCATTCCAATTATTTTGGCTATTCTCTTTTTTCAACAGCAACAGCAGATAGATTCTTTGGAAAAAGAAAAAGTAGCTTCTGAATTAGATTTACTCAAACAACAAATTAACCCGCACTTCTTTTTTAACACTTTAAATAATTTGTATGCGCTTAGTCTCACTGGAAATGCGCAAACGCCAGAAATGATCTTAAAACTCTCCGAATTGATGCGATACGTGATTTATAAGGGAAAAAAGAATGAAGTTACACTAGAAGAAGAAATTGCCTATCTAAAAGATTATATTCAGATTCAGCAAGTGCGATCGATTAAAAAACTTGATTATAGTTTTGATACTGATATAAGCGTAAAAGAACAGCTCATTCCTCCTTTGCTTTTTATCATTTTTGTGGAAAATGCTTTTAAACATGGAATTGAACCCGCAGAGCATGCTTGTTATTTACATCTTACTTTAAGAAATGATGCTGATAAAATTGTCTTCACATGTAGAAATTCGATTGAAAATTCGGTTGAAAACTCAACTGGAACAAATCAAGAAGAATCTGGTGAAGGTGTAGGCATTAGTAATTTGAAAAAAAGATTGCAACTTCTTTTCCCTCAAAAACATCAATTAACTTTAAATAAAGAAAAAGATAGTTTTACTGCTCAATTAACCTTAAACCTCTCATGACATTACACTGCCTGATAATTGACGATGAACCTCTTGCGCATGAAGTTTTATTGAAATATGCGGAAGATTTGCCTTTCCTAAAAATTGTTGGGCAGTGTTATCTGGCAACCGATGCTTTGCAGTTTTTGAATAATCATGAAGTGGATTTGCTCTTTTTAGACATTAAAATGCCCAAACTTCGTGGATTAGATTTTCTTAGAACTTTAAGAATTAAGCCTTTGGTAATTATTACTTCTGCTTATGAGGAGTATGCTTTAGAAAGCTACGAACTTGATGTGATTGATTATTTGCACAAACCTTTTGGCTTCGATCGCTTTCTAAAAGCCGTTAGCAAAGCGCAAGAAATACTTCAATTAAAAAACAAAACTCGCTCTGAGCCGCAGTCTATTACTGAAAAAGAAAAGAGCATTTTAATTAAAGTTGATAAAAAACACATTCAAGTTGATGTCTGTGATATTTATTATTTGGAAAGCTATGGCAATTATGTAAAGGTTTGGCTAGAAGATTCTTTTCATCTTACTCCTAAGACTTTGAGTAGTTTCGAACAGCAATTGCAAGCAAATGGTTTTATTAGAATACACAAACAGCAAGTGATTAATGCTGAAAAGATAGATTACTTTGAAGGGAATTTGGTAAAACTTCGGAATGGAACTGAACTGCAAGTAGGTAAAAATAATCGCATACTAGTGAAACAATGGATTGCTGATAACCTGAAATAAGCTATTTATCGAGTTTTTTCTTATCAGATTTCTTACCTAGCTTCTTAATATCATCTTCTAAAGGAATATCTTCTGGCTTCATTCCCTTGTCACTTAGCAGGTTTCTCACATCATTATTGTTAGACCGATGCTCTTCTTCTATCTTATCTTCGCCGCTTAAATCATCTTTTTTCACACTTAAATCGCTAATGGCAGTCGCAAAATCTTTTCCTCTCAATAAAACTTCGTGCATATAATCATCCAGTTTTGCATCTTCATCCAAGCCAAATTTCCCTTTTATGTTTGTACTACCAAACAATGCATCATCTCCAGAATCGAGAATTTTCACAAAACCTTCTTCATCTACTCCCCTTTCTTTAATGTTTTCGAAGAATTTATTTTGGGTATCTTTCAGTTTTTTGTGTGCTGCTAAGCGCTTATTTGCTTTCTCATCTAGCGCTTGATTACCCATTTTTGCCAACCACAATTTAAAAGGTTCAGCATTTCTAGAAGGGATAGACTGTATAATTCTTAATAAACCTTCGCGATTGGCACAGTCTATTTTGTACTTTCTACCATCTTTCCAAGAGGGAATGGGCAGTTGGTGACAAATTGTGCCCAACTGTTTTTCTCTTTGTTTTAAGGTTTTCCAGTATTCTCTAGGGTCTTTACTTTCAGACAAAATGCCTACAACATCAGCTACTGCATAAAAAAGTTCACCTTCAAATAAAGTTGTTCTTATCTTTTTAGACTCGAATAATTTAATCTGATTCATCTTTCCACCTGTTTTCTAAAAGTATTTTACACAAATTCGACTCAATATCCCTTATGCACTAAGGTACAATATGTACTTTTTGCCACCCCATTTAGAGCGCGATTCTTCCCAACTTTCTATTAAACCAAGTTTTTGAGCAGTAGTAAATGCCTTTATTATAGTCGGAGTTATTCGTCCATGTTGGCCAATTGCCTTGTATCTGTACAGCCTCATAATCTCTTCTAGCTTCTCATAAGTATACTCAACTACACTTTTTCCAGTGTTTTTAGAGAGCTGATATGACTGATGTAGACATTTAATGAAAAGCTCTACTCCTATATTTTGTCGGCCTACTGTTACTTTTCTTAGTCTTTTATTTAAGTCAGATGGTAGTTCGAAGTAGGTGTTTTGCTTGCGTTCGAAGTTAAAAAAGCTCGAATCTATGGTAATTTTATACAGATGATCTTTTTCTCTGAAGTTATCTTCGAGGTTGCCTAAGTCAATGTTATGTATCTCTACCAAGCGACGAATGTCTATGGAAATACGCTCTTTCCCATTTTTATCCATCTTTGGTACTGGTATTAAAAACTCTCGGTAATGCAACCCAAGTAGAGAATCTATAAAGTTTTTCTTATCTTTCGGGTTGAATTTTCCCGACTTGTTTTTCTTAATTCCGCACTCGTTAAAGAATTCAGAAAGGGTAAAAGAGAGGTATGCTCTATCAATTTCGTTGTAAAGCTTTAGTTCATTTTGCTTCTTTTGAGCCAAAGAAACTATTGCTGTGAGTGTTCTCACTTCACTACCAGTAAGCTCTCTTGAAGTATTTTCTCTTACCTTTTTTGGTATTCTATCAGCTAATTCTTTCGGAAATTCTATCGCATACTTATCATTCTCACTCTTCCTTAAAGTCAAAATTTTGTCAATTGCTGTATTTAAAATTTGATGAAGATTGGGGTCTTCAAAGATGGTAAGCTGTTTAAATTGCCTGCCAGTTTCAATATCTAGTAATTTATTTGGATAGTGCATAGTGATAAAATTTCCCTTTTAATAGATCAAAAAATGCTTTAAAATGTTTGCAGAAAATCAATTTATCAGCTCTGCAATCCTTTTCATCTCAGTTACCGTAAATGTTTTTTCTTTTATTTTTCTGTCAAATGTGCTTCTGCTCATCTCGATATTGGTATAAATAAATTTTTTGGTAATACCATACGATCTCAGAATGTCTGGTAAAGAGATTTGTAATTTCCCAAAAGCATCAATGATTTGAGCGTCAACTTTCATCCTAAATTTTAATTTTTTGGTTAATCAATGCCCTTATTGTTTGTTTAGTTACACAATAAGATTGTGCTCTTTTTAATCAATCTTTTGCCACTAAATTTTCAGATATAAATCATGTCTTAAATATGAGACATTTTTAGTTAAAAAACAAAACGTTAAACATTTACATTTTCAAATAACCCATATATCGCTTTAAAGTGATATCATTTCTTATGTAGCTGGTACTTATGTCGGTATAAATCAGCTCTATATTCCTTTAAATGATGATTATGTCGCTGAAGGGAGCATATTTTGTCGCTATGGGAGGTAGTTATGTAGGTACTGGGATTACCTTTTGTCGGTCTTGGGAGTGGGTTATGTCGGTAAGGGATTACCTTTTGTCGTATTAGGGATGATATTATGTCGGTGTAAGGAGGGTGTTTTGTCGGTTTTGGGAGTACCTTTTGTCGCTCTTGGGATCGTATTTTGTCGCTTATATTTTTAAATTTCAGCCCTGACTACAGATTGTTATGAGCGACTTATGTCGGTTTTGGGAGTAGGTTTTGTCGGTATGGGATTACCTTTTGTCGGTCTTGGGATCGTATTTTGTCGGTTATTAATGCGACTTATGTCGACTTTTAGAGGGTGTTATGTCGGTAAGGGAAGTACTTATGTCGGTTTTGGGAGGATGTTATGTCGGCATGGGAAGTACTTATGTCGGTTTTGGGGGCACCTTATGTCGGTAGTGGGATGATCTTATGTCGGTTTTGGGATACCCTTTCGTCGGTTTTGGGATGGTATTTTGTCAGACAAAAAAGCACAAATACTTGATAATCAGCTCTTAGTGCACGTTGTTACACCCTTATAATTAATATAAATTATAGAATTTAAATAATTTATTAAAGCAAAACATTTTTTAGAAAAGTTTTGCTAATAGTAAATAAAAACTGAGATGTAAGATTAAAGATGTATCTCAAAATTAAATTTAAAGCAAGAATAAGAGAAATTAAGTGACTTTAAAACCAAAATAGTGAAATACATCTACTAAGCAGCACAAATTGCTAAAATCACTTTATATTGAATTGAAAATTTATGTGGATATCTAAAGATACAAAATCTTGTAGAGTTTAACTCACATAAAAATTTATCAATCCAAAATATTTTTTGTCTTCTTTTCTTTTTCCTCAATCATCTTCAAAATATCGTCTTTCATTTCGTTAGCCATGATTTTTATCATCGCAGTTGTTACTTCTGTGCTTGTTCTTGATGTAGCAGCGGCAATGTCTTTGATAAGTGCCAAAAATTTAACAGGAATCTGTACTGTTGAGTTTTTTTCGGCAAAAATTCCCCCTTCACGCATTTCTAGAACAGTTTTTCGCAAACTATCAAAATCATGATTAGACTTTCTTTTAGTACTTTTTACTGTTTTTGCAGTAGTTGGAGCACTTTCTCTTGGGTTTGGTTTTGTTTCAGTATTTGTTTCCACGACTTTTTTGTTTTCCGGTTCAGTATTCTGATTATCAGCAAGTGGATCGTTTACAATGATTTCAAAATCATCATCAAAAGTGTTTGCCTTCTTTTTAGCCATAGCAATCAAGATTTAATTGATTAAAAATTTAAGCAGTGATGAAATATTTTTTTCCTTGTCATCAAAAGGAACTATGGTCGATCTGTGACTTCTGTAGGTTTCTGGCCTTTCAGCAATGCTGAGGAGCTCTCCGCTGCTATTTTGAATTTTTTGAATATTTTTATTCACCTTCAAAAAGTAGCTATCGTGCGCTCTAGCCTTAATCATTCTCGTAAAGTTGGTATTCCTTTCTTTGTTCAAAAACCAACCAGTTTCAATCTTTAAATCGTTGCACATCTTCATGTAAGACATGCCAGATTCGATATCTAACTCATCTGCAACAATGGGGGTAGCTACTTTATCGATGGTTTTAAGCACATCTAACTGCTCTTTCTCTACCCTACCAGGGAAATCCAAGAAAACGTAGCTAAAGTTCTTCTCAAGCTCTTTACGCTTCTTCAAATACTCTGGATAAGTGAAAGAGTAGATTGGGTAGAGTGAAGAAAGCCTTTCTTTGTAATCGTTCGGATAAATCTCAGCCAGAGATTCGATTACAGATTTCTTTTTCAACTCCTTTTCGCGCTGGTTAGCAATTGATTTCTGGTCATCAAAATCTACAAGGGCTATTTTAAGTCCTTTTTTGAAGCTGATGTGAAATAGCATGGATGCACAGTAGATCGTCATGGTTGATTTCCCCACTCCACCTTTCCTTGTTGCTATTGATAATACTTTCATATATAAAATGTCAATTTACTTCTTATTCATCTATTATCTATACACAAATATAAGATATATATTTTATAAAACATAAAAATATAAACGATAAATCAATAGTAAATCAATAGTAAATCAATAGTAAATCAATAGTAAATCAATAGTAAATCAATAGTATCATACTATGATTTATATATATATTATAATTTTATAGAATTATAAAAAAATAGATTATAATAATATTATAGATATAAATATAGGATATATGACGATATATTATTTATAGATGGATATATGTATTGTGAGTGTATTTATAAATTATATTCAGATATATGAATGATAGTTAGATATGTGTATAATATTACAATTGTAATTTAATAGTATAATTAATTATACAATAGTTATTTAGGGTATAAATGGATTATATGAATAATTATAGAATAATAAATGATGAATGGATTATAGATTTAAAAATAATGTAACTATTCAGATATAATGTATTAAATAATTAATGAGTTATTGTAAAAATGTAATTGATGTAAATATTTATATATAAGATAATTGAAATAGAAGATATTTCTAATACATAAAAAAATAATAATTACCTAAATTAAGCCAGCAAGAAAAATTGCTGATTAAAATAAATCAAAGTATATTTAACACCTTTGTTAAATTGAATTTTTTTCAATTTATCACATACCGACTCTACAAAAAAACCATATTGCCAATATTGAGGCAATTATTACAGCTTGTTAACTACTTATAACTTACTATACATAATATACGACTAAAACAAAGTATTTAAAAATTAAGAGAACTACAATTACTAGCTACTAGCATTTAAACATAGTGTAAGTTATGAAAATACGTACTGTCCTGGCAAGTGAGAAAAAGCTAATGATTCAGGGATTAAATCAGCTACTCAATAATCGCAGAAAGGTTAGTGTAATTGACCTTGCAAGTAGTTATGAGGAACTGATGTATCATATCGAGAATAGTAATCTAGATTTAATTATTATATATATAGGTCTGGCACAAATTCTTTTTGAAGATGAACAGTTAAAAGAAATTTGCTCAAGCTCTAAAATATTACTGCTTACAGAAAAACATAAATGCAATGATTTAAATATTTATTTAAAAGAAGGTATTGCAGGAGTAGTTACAGTAGAAGGCGGAGTTTCAGATTTAGAGCAAGCTATATATAATACTTGTACGCAAGGCGATTTTTTTGATTCAGACGAAATTGAAGAAATTACTGATAAGTACATTAAATATGTAAAACACAGAAAATCTTTGGTAAAGGACTATAACCTCACACCAAGACAATTAGATGTGTTAAGATTAATTGCTAATGGAAAGAGTACAGAAGAAATTGCTAAGGAACTTTTGATTAGTACTTATACTGTTGAAATCCATAAGAAAAACATGATGAGGAAAATGAATGTAAAAAGTTCTTTCCAAATGATTAGATATGCACTAAACCAAGGTATTATATAAATATCTAAACGGTTAGGATAATTCATATAAATTAAACAGTCAGTTTTCTGAGGAGTTATCAGAAGACTGACTGTTTTGTTTTTAATTATATATATGCGAATCAAGTGTTAAAATCCCATTAGCATCATAATAGCAGCAGCAGCTTTGCCAAAACATGTACATTGAGT